>NZ_JAUBQS010000020.1:0-111978 GCF_036701355.1 Microcoleus sp. Pol12B3 | reverse complement strand
ACTCAGTTGTCCTAATCGGTTGATTAGGCTAACCGTCCCTGAGTATTTCTACTCATTTAGGTTAAACGAATCGCACAAGTATATTTTTATTGCTATTTTTTAATGTAACTTCATAGCGATCATTTGCAGACCTACGGTGGCATAATTACATGACGACTGGATTTGGGATTCATCGCCCATCTAAGACTCAAATCTGACAACAGAAAATTTTATGACAGTTTCTACAACACTTAAAACAGCCACTTCCCCGTTTTTGCCCCCCGCTGACTCTAGAGCTAGAGTCAGCCAATTTATGAAAACCCTACAAGACGAAATTTGTCAATCCCTCGAACAGCTCGATGGCGTTGGCAAATTTAAGGAGGACTCTTGGGAACGCTCCGAAGGCGGCGGCGGACGTTCTCGCGTCATGCGCGAAGGCGATGTGTTTGAACAAGGGGGAGTCAATTTTTCCCAAGTGTGGGGCGAAAGTTTGCCGGCTTTGATTTTGGCAAAGCACCCAGAAGCTGCCGGTCACGATTTCTATGCAACGGGCACTTCGATGGTGCTGCACCCCCGCAATCCATACTTGCCTACGGTTCACCTGAATTACCGCTATTTTGAGGCCGGCCCAATTTGGTGGTTTGGCGGCGGTGTGGATTTGACTCCTTATTACCCGTTCGCTGAGGATGCAGCTCATTTTCACAAAACTCTGAAAGCAACTTGCGATCGCCACCATCCCGGATATTATCCGACCTTTAAACTCTGGTGCGACGAATATTTCTACCTCCCCCACCGCCAAGAAACCCGCGGCGTGGGCGGTCTGTTTTTTGACTACCAAAGCGCTCAAGGCGCGCTTTACCGCGACCATCATGTCAAAGGCAAAGCCGCTGAGTGCAGCAACAACATCGGCGTGCCGGAACCTAGAACTTGGGAGTCGCTGTTCGCCTTCGTACAGGATTGCGGCCGGGCCTTTTTGCCGGCTTACACCCCTATTATTGAAAAGCACCGATCGAAAGAATACGGCGAGCGCGAGCGTAATTTCCAACTTTACCGCCGCGGCCGTTACGTTGAATTTAACTTGGTGTACGATCGAGGCACGACCTTTGGCTTGCAGACCAACGGACGCACCGAATCGATTTTAATGTCCCTGCCACCTTTGGTACGCTGGGAATACTCTTACGAGCCAGAACCCAACTCTCCCGAAGCCGAACTCTACTCCAAGTTCTTAAAACCGCAAGATTGGGCGAATTGGATGCCTCAGCAGTCACCGACCTGAGTTAAACTACTGGGACAGTAACCACCGCGATAGATAATAAATTTGAGGGAAGGGTCAGTGATTCATATTGATCAAAAAACCCACACGCTTCAAGACGGTACAACAGTTATCGTCTTAGCACCGACAGGACGGTTGGACATCACTACAGCTTGGCAATTCCGCCTCAAGTTGCAAGAGTGTATTTCCAAACTTAGCCGCCATGTTGTAGTGAATCTTGGTCAGGTTAACTTTATCGATAGCTCTGGCCTGACCTCACTTGTAGCAGGTATGCGGGATGCGGATAAAGTTAAGGGAAGTTTCCGCATTTGCAATGTTCATCCCGAAGCCAAACTGGTGTTTGAAGTCACCATGATGGATTCTGTGTTTGAAATCTTTGAAACGGAAGAAGAAGCTCTAGAGGGGGTGCCGCGCGCAAGTTGACCGCTCCCGCTTGCATCGGTTGCGGTGTAAGCGCAATTTAAGCTTGAGGCTCACAAAATGCGCCGGAACCCTGCACAAGAACAGGAAGCAGGTAAATTCTTGCCAGCTTCCTTATGCTTTCTTCCTTTCTTGAGAGGTTGAGGGGTTCACCAAAACACTAAAGTAGAAGAATAGGTCAAGGTAAAGTCTTGCCTTCTATCCTAGATAGCTAAATCTTTCTTCCTTGTTTCTTGTTGCTTCTTGCTTCAAACCAATATCTCAGCAGCAAAATCCTGACGCTTGACAAATCTAAAAGGGCCCATTAAAGCTCCCCAGATAGCCTTGCCTGTCGTGGGGTTTATTCCTTTGTCGTAGCTGAGAAATTCCTCGCCTGCGGCTTCAAATCCCAAGTCTACTTGGTAATTTTGCCCCCCGTAGGCAAAGCCGCAGCGAGTGCCCTCCGGCAAAGATGCCCGAAAGCGATAGCTGTTTGAGGCTAAATTTTGCACTGCAACCGACAGGGTGCAGCCGGGGAGGAGTTGGATTTTTTCCTTCGTTAGCTTTCCAAGCAAGTCGGGGTTGCAACCGGCTCCTTTGACGGCTGTAATGTCGTGGAACATATAATACTGAGCTTCGATAAGTCCCGGCGCTATCTGTGAGTGCCTCAGTTGCACGATGCGGGGGCGGTATGGCTTATCTAATTCCAGGATGTTGGCTTGTTCAGCAAACAGCGCAATGCTGGGTTCGGAAAATAAACGAACCGATAGTGGTCTTTGCCACAAACGAAGGTGGACGTACCACGTCGGCTCTGCTAGCGCTTGTTCCCGGTTGTCAAATTCGCCCGCCATGTACTGGGCTAAAGCTATTAATTCAGGAGAAATTGTCATGTTTGTTTGATTTTTCACCATTAGGGGTTGACAAGAAAAAATTATTGTGCTATGCAAGACCATCTCTAGGCTGGGGAAGTCAGAAGATTAGATTTATGAGCGATCCCAGCTAAGCTATGATTGTAAAGATACTGGGGTTTTTCCCTCCTATTGCGACATATTAATTGTTGCTGCCGATCGCGCGTAAAATATTTTTGATAATTTTTTTTCTCGCAAGGAGGTGGCAACGCTTAAAAAAACTGGCAATTTTTGTCAGATCGATCGCAGAATTGACTCCCCCGACTTTACTCACGCCGCGCTGGCACGCCCGCTACGGCAAAATTATTTATCTATAAGACTCAGGTGAACAATAACCGTACTGTTTCAGATACTAAGCGAAGTTTCTATACGATTCACACTCGACCGATCAACTCAATTTACCGTCGAGTGGTGGAAGAGTTGATGGTAGAAATGCACTTGCTTTCGGCGAATGCCGATTTTCAATACGACCCGATTTATGCTTTGGGTGTAGTGACAGCTTTCGATCGATTCATGCTTGGGTACGCCCCAGAAGCAGACAGAGTTTCGATTTTTAACGCTTTGTGCAAGTCCCTAGAAGACGATCCAGAGCGCTACAAGCAAGACGCTCAGCGATTGGAAAGCTTGGCAGAGCGACTTTCCGGACAAGAGTTGCTCTCGTGGCTCGATCGCTCGACCAGCTTTGAAGATACAGCGGATTTGCAAGCGTCTTTAGGGGCGATAGCCAGCAACCCTCAATTTAAGTACAGCCGCTTGTTCGCGATCGGTTTGTTCTCGCTGTTAGAAAAAGCTGATCCTAACTTAGTAAAAGACCAAGAAACGCGAAACGGTGCGATCGCTAAAGTCAGTGCGGCCTTGCACCTGCCAGAAGACAAAGTTAGCAAAGATTTAGATTTGTACCGCAGCAATTTAGAAAAAATGGCTCAAGCGCGAATAGTGCTTCAAGATGTCATCCAAGCGGAACGGAAAAAACGCGAAAAGCGAGAAACAAAAGTTACCGCTGGCCCCTCGGCAGACTCTTCTGACAGCAACAATTAATCCTTTCAGGGAAGCAGGAAGTTTGGCAACGGATTCGCTTTCTTCGGATGTAACGGATGTCAGGAACAAGGAATAAGAAAGAGGGATTTTTTATTTTTGACACAAAATAAATAAATCTTAAATTTTAATTGTTCTTCTTGAATTCTGGCTTCCACCTTGTGCCTTCAGATGTTGGTTGCTCAGAAACTAAAAATCCCGCTTTCTGAATTGAGCGGGATCGGCTTAACTGAAATAGAGCTGTTGGGGTCGTACTAAGGCTGGGGTTCAAAATTAGTGGCGTTAGCTTGCAGCCAAGTGCTTAGCTGTGAAAGAACCTCGTTTCCCGAAGACTTGCCCAAAGCTGTCGGGTTTGGGGTGTCGGGTCTGTCTAAGTTGCGGGCGATGGCTGCGTTGACTTCTTTGGAAATCAAATCGTGAAGTTGCTCTTTAGCCCTAGCCCTTTGAAAGTGAGCGCCCTCTTCTGTCGTAGCGTACAGAGGTGGCAGCCTATTTAACGCATAAGCTGCAATATCTCCCACATCCAGACTCAGGTCGCTCGTCGCCTCAATTTCGGCCACCCTAGCGATCGCATCGCTGAGTACCAATTCTTCCATCACATTGATGAACTGTTTGCGTGGCAGTACCACCACTTCCCCAGTTAACAAAGATCCCATCAGACGATCGAGAGCCATGTACTCTTCGATCGACAATTCCGAAGCCGTATTGCAGATCCGTCCCACCTCAGCTTCCATAGACGGCGTTAAATAACCATCCTGCAAAGCCTGTTCAACAATTTTTTCAATACTCATATATGCGTCCCCGCTCAACGGCATCATTAATAAAGTTTTGTGAAGACGCGATGGTTAGCGTCTTGAGATTTGAGTTGTGAGGGTTGAGTTGAGAAATTTTATACAAATCCTAACTCAATTACAGATAACCCATAACAGTTATCTGCACACCCCAGCCACAAACTTACCCCATAATTGACTGATAAATCCGTCAAAACCTGTAAAAATTCCTACTCAACTCCCTGAAGCCGCCAAGGTACAGGATCGACGGACTGCCCGTGCACGTAAAGTCCCCAGTGCAGGTGAGGGCCTGTAGCAGCCCCCGTTGACCCCAGAGCACCGATTACTTGACCGGCTTTCACGACATCGCCTTCCTTGACATCAATCCGGCTGAGGTGCATCAAAATACTTGCTACCCCCTGACCGTGGTCGAGACCAACCACATTCCCGTGGATTTTGAAGCCTTGCGATTCGCGTCCCACTAGAGACACCCGACCTGCTGCCGGTGCCACGACAGGGGAACCGTAAGCACCTGCGTAATCAACGCCGCGGTGGTAGTAGTCTTGAGCAAATACCCCATTATAATAACGTCGCACCCCGTAAATAGTAGTAATTTCGCCGGAGTTGGGGCGCAACAATTTGCCGTCCCAAAATTTTTCGGGTGTCACCAGTGCTTTAAATGCGTCTACGCGATCGAATTCAGCATCTGTACCTTCCTCGTCTTTCCCAGGCGGAAGCCAGATAGATTGAGTGGGAAAATCTCGATCGCGCACTTGCACGATCAACTTCTGCACTTGTCCGTCACCTGTGACCTGGATTTGGCGGGCACCTGCTTTCTCTACCGGCGTCGTCGGCAGCAAGGCACGAAAGCGCCCATTGCCGATGGGAAACGCGGGGTAGTTTTTTTGCTGGAGAGAAACTTTTGGAGTTTCCCCCCCGTTACCGTCAACCTGAATCATTACTGACAGCGTATCTCCCAGTTCTGGATTTGTCGGCGTCACAACTACCTGCAAAGCTTGCACCGGCAGGGCAAAACTCAGAAAGCCAGCAACAATTCCCCCGATCGAACTGGCGGTTAGCTTGTTTGCTTTCAACTGCCCCCACCGCCAAATCCGACCCGTAACTATTTCGGCACTTAGCCCGCCGTTGCCTCGAATCACAGTCATTATCATCACTAGGTGTCCTTAATCTTTGTCTCGCTGATATATTTTTAACTATCTAGACTAACTATAGCAATCCGCAATAAGTCAAGAGAAAAAGCCTTAGGTAAAAAGCTTGGTCAAAAATTTGGAGATGAGAGACTAACTTAAATAAATACTCAACTTGAGGTGATAAGAATAATAAAAATTCCCGTAGTGCGGGGAGGAAAGCCCGCTTGAGGCAGACGCTCACACTATAGTTTCCATTACAAATATCGGAGAACCCAAGTTTCAACAGCAAAACTCTTAATCTATAACCAGATGATTGTATTTTATCAGTCCTAGGTACTATTACATAATTTTTGACAATTAATATTAGTTATAGTTCACGGCGCTACAACAGAATTATTTTTAACTCAAGAGCTGTTAAATGAATTCTTTCTTAGCCGTTGACTTTCCTAGAACCTTCCTCAAACTCTCTAGTTATTGTAGCCTGTTTTTGGCAAAATAATATTGATTCCCAATTTTAAAATCTCACCTCTAAAATGGTATGAGATAAAAATTGAGACTTGCTATAATCCGATCGCCTAGAATTATAGGGATTCAAAGGTAGCAGTGAAACCATCTAACGTCAAGCATTCTTCCATAAATTCCTCTACATCATTGACATTCTCAAGCTGATATTCCATGATGCGTTGACCATCGCCTTTCATCTTTTTGGAAGAGGAAGGCGTGGCCGGATATTTGGCCGCGATGGCTTTGAAAGCTTTGGAATGGGTCTCCCAGCTTTCTGCAGAACATTTTATGATTAAAAGCCACATGATTAAATTCCTCCTTGGGTTTGGTTTAGTAATAGTCAGACACCAGTCAAACTGAAATCGATAGTGCGGAAAAATCAAGGGATTCGGTGGTTTGGAAAAAAGCTAAAAGCCGAGCGACTATGTGAGCAACACCACCCTTAACATTAGACTCAACATTCAAAGGCATTACCGGATCGTGGAGCGATAAGCGTAACAGAAACCAGCCGGATTCGCAAGCTGACGTGCAGGAAATTCGCAGACCTTCGTAGTTGTTGGGAACTATTTTCCAGTCAGCTTGCGTTGAGACAAATTCTTGCAGTTGCTCAATAACGCGAGATCCGTGAGCCTTGAAATCATCTACACCAAGTTTAATCCGAAATTCTACACTTTCTTCGGGTTCTTTTAAATTCGCAATTAAATCTGGTAAAGATTGGTTTGCTAGCTTTGACTTAGCCAATTCAATTAATAATTTGCTGACCAAATAAGCGCCATCATCCAAAAAGTAATTTTCTTTCAAAGCTCCATGTCCAGAGGTTTCAATCGCCAGCCATGATTCCTGTCCCGCTTCATTGAGGCGTATCGACTCATCAATCACATTTTTGTAGCCGCGTTTAAAGCGATGGTGAATCCCTTTTAGATCCTGTTCGATGAATTGTGTCAAGCCATCAGAGGTGATAGAATCGGTGACAATGGTAGAGCCTGGGTGTTCTTTTAATACGATCGCAGAAATCAACGCAATTAAGCGATTGCGATTGAGTTCCTTGCCAACTCGATCGACAGCCGCACTGCGATCGACATCGGTATCAAAAATAATCCCAAAATCAGCTTTATGTTCAATTACCGCTTGACAAATTGACTGCATTGCCTGTTTATCTTCGGGATTTGGCACATGATTGGGAAAAGTACCGTCTGGTTCTAAAAACTGACTGCCCGTGGTGTCTGCACCTAAAGGTTTTAAGACTTTATCAACATAAAAACCGCCAGCGCCATTGCCCGCATCCACAACAATTTTTAATCCTTTCAGCGGCTGCTCAAAGTTATCGGCGTGATTGACTGCTTCCCGGATTTTTGTGACAAATTGGTTAGCATAAACAGAGATAAAATCATGCTTTGTAAGCTTACCGGGCGATGAGGCTGGCTCAAAGTAATTGCTTTGGGCTAGTGTTAAGATCTCTGTAATATCCTGCTTTTGTAACCCACCTTTGGCAGTGAAAAACTTTAAGCCGTTTCGATTAAATGGCAAATGACTAGCAGTGAGCATAATCGCGCCGTCGCAATCAAAACCAGGGGTAATGGTACTCATAAACATGGCGGGGGTTGAGGCCATATCAAAGTCGTACACTGTTGCACCAACTGAGGCGATTCCCTCGATCACTGCTTGCATTAAGGTTGGGCCTGATAGCCGACTGTCACGACCGATCGCGATCGTTAATTCTGCCGCTGGTTTATTGAGTTTTTGCACCAGCCAACTGACAAAGGATTTACCTAAGATTGTCGCAATTTCGGGCGTTAGGTTGACTTTTTCATTGGGAACGCCTTCGAGGGCGATACCGCGAATGTCCGATCCATTTTGAAGTTTTGTCCAGTTGAAGTTTTGCATAATATATTGATGGTAAGTAAAAATATCGGAGTCCGCGGTTGAAACTAATTATACAAACTTTCCTCTGCCGCTAAACGGTCCGACTCAGATTCGCCGAACGTCCTTCGAGGACTAATAAATAAACACGGGAGAAATATCAAATTCGGTATTATTAGTCATTAGGGTGACAGAGTTTTTCTATTCAATCAGCTAATCGGCATTTAAGTTGTATTTAAAGAAACAATCCCAGTCTTGTAGGTGGGATGTGAGCAACACCCATAATATCCAATTGCAATGTTGAACAGCTTACTGAGAATTTTTGCCCCATCACCGCTAAAATTAAGCTCTAATTCCTTAGTCGCGTTCAACGCTGTAAATTGCCTGCAAGCGGAACTCACCATCAGGGGGAACTTCCACAATATCTGTAGCTGCATTGGTCGTTTCTACGCAGAGCAAACGCTGATAATCTTCATCATCAAGGTCGGCCATATTTGCAGAAATTGTCACCCAGGGATTCCACACTACGACGGATTTACTACCCGATGATTTAATGCGAATCCGACGATTGAGGGCGCTATCGTCAATGACTAATTCATTGGTGACATCAAGATAAATGCGATCGACTTCACCTGTTACTACCACTGCACCCACTTGAGTTTTTTCGACACCACCATCCGCTTTATCAAGATACTGGCTATTTTCTAAACCTAAAACCTGCACGCGGTTAATATCGCCGACTTGGAAATAGGTGTGGAAAGCTTGCGTGAGGGGAAATGCTTTGTCGCCTAGATTGCGGGTGATTAATTCTACAGTGAGGGTGGTGCCGATCGTAATCACGATCGCCAGTTCAAAGGCTTGGGGCCAAATTGCTCTAGTTTCATCGGTATCCTTGAGTCCGAGAGTGACTTTGGTTGCGCCGTCTGGGGTTGTGGCGGTTTCTAACACATTCCAGAGACGATTCCGCACAAACCCATGACTCGGACGCCCCAAGGCTTCGGGATCGGGGCCAAACCAGGGCCAACAGATGGGTATACCGCCTTTGATGGCTTTCCCTTCAGCGTAGTAGGCTTTTTCGCTAACGAACATCAAATCTGTGGTTTCGGTGGCTGGTTGAAAAGAGAGAACTTGACCGGAATACACAGAAATTAAGGCTTTGGCTTGACCGTTGTCGATGTGAATCATCGGGAAACCACCATTTCCCGTGGCGAAGGTGAGGTTCCCGGCAATGCCGTAGTCTGTGTTTAATTGGTCAATACTCATGCTTTTGGCTTGGTGAATTGCTTTACAATTATCCGATATTATGGTTGCTAGATTGATTAGATTGTTGGGTTGGACGGGGGAAGGTGCGATCGACACAACGATGCCCTCCGACAAAAAGATTGGAAGTGCCAACCGACCGCGAGGGGATGTGCGATCGAACCCACCGACAAACTTTGCTGATTTCTCCGTAAGCAAGCCGATTGCGTTTAGCAGCGAGATCGTTGAGGATGGGATGCCCCGATCGCCAGCTTCGCGCAAAACCGTGAATCAGCACTAACGGCTTACCTGTGCAACCTCGAATGTAGTGCATTTCACCAGCCATTCGGTCTCAGGTTGAGCCATTGGGTTAAATTCCGTTGAGTCGATCGACTTTCATGCGCCCCACTTTACAAATGCTGACGAGTCGGACGGACGATCGTTTCGTTGACATCCACATCACCGGGCTGCTCAATGGCATAGGCAATCGCCCGGGCGATCGCAAAGCCGCTTAATTACCAAGCGCGAGCGTATTGAATTGGAGCAGGCACTGATTGACGTAGTTGCTTCGCAGCCCGCATCGGCCAATAAGGATCGCGCAGCATTTCTCTGGCAAGTAATACCATATCTGCTTGACCGGTACGGATGATGTGGTCAGCCTGCGCGGGTGCAGTAATCATACCAACTGCTCCGGTGGCAATGTTGGCTTCGCGTCGAATGCAATCGGCAAAAATAGTTTGATAACCTGCACCCGTCGGAATCTTTTCACCCGGTACAATTGCACCTGAAGAACAATCGATTAAATCAACGCCCAGTGACTTTAATTTATCGCTGAGTACAATACTTTGTTCAATGTCCCAACCATGTGGAACCCAATCGGTTGCAGAGATGCGAACCCAAAGCGGTGTTTGATCCGGCAAAACATTTCGCACCCCTTGTACAACTTCACATAAAAACCGGATGCGATGCTCAAAACTGCCACCATAGTCATCTGTCCGTTGATTGCTCAAAGGAGACATAAATTCATGCAGTAGGTAGCCGTGAGCCGCATGAATCTCTATTACGTCAAATCCTGCTTCGAGGGCGCGTTGAGCTGCCTTAACAAAGGATGCGGTCAACTTTTGAATGTCTTCGATACTCACAGCGATCGGGGCGGGGCTATCGGGTTCAAATGGAATGGCGCTAGGGGCGATCGAAGTCCATCCTCCTTGGGATTCCGAAAGCACATCGCCGCCATCCCACGGAGCTGCTGTACTGGCTTTTCGACCTGCATGAGCAAGTTGAATTCCCGCAACTGCACCGTTGCGGTGAATTAACTCGACGATTCGCGCCCACATTTCAATGTGAGGATCTTGCCACATTCCCAAATCTTGCGGCGTAATTCGTCCTTCAGGCTCGACCGCCGCTGCTTCAGTCATGACAAGCCCTACCCCTCCTACGGCTCGACTGACGAGATGAACCAAATGCCAATCATTGGCGAATCCATCAACGCTTGAATATTGACACATGGGAGAAACTGCAATGCGATTTCGGAATGTAACACCGCGTTGATCCAATGGCTCAAATAAATGCGACATGGTTGTAAACCCTTAAGTTATAAAGTGCACAGATCTCAAGTACAGACTTTCTTCACAGTGGGAAGTTGACTGACCTCATTCCACCCAGTCCGCAGCTTTGAAGTTCGCGCGATCGTTGCTTCGTACTCTGGGGTCTGCGATAGGTAGGTGAAGACGGGAATTATGTAGAAATCGGCAATGCTCAGTTCGTGACCGAGCTAGCTCATACGGGTGTCCTGCAGTTAGGGACTCGATCGGCTCTGGCGCAGTCTTTACAGGTGCTACTGCAGCTTTCACCTAATCCTCGTCACTTTGACTCCCCTGGCTAGACACAATCAGACGTTCAATGGCAATTGACTCGATCGCGAGTGCATAGAGATGGCTGTCCATAATCCCCATAATCTCGAGTCTCCGAGGGCTTGTCAGTATACAGCTCAAATATCTCGACCGAGTGCGTTTTTGAGCAATAAAATCACAGTTTAGGCTTGGGAGTCCGAAAGTAACAATAACCCGTTAGAAGGAGATTAATTTCACAGCAGACAGTATCGTGATTCTTAACTTCCCAAAGCGGCCAACCTTCGGATTTTTTAAATTCGGCTCTCTGCGTTGGGAGTAAACATTTTTTCAACAATATTTTTCCGCAGAAAAACTGTCAATGGTTTTTCTATCAAAGAGTAGAATATGCAACCGAAAACTACGGCGAACATTGCCAGTAGAGCCGGAGCAAAGAAACCGTCAAAATATTTTTCTAATTTCGCCTTTTGGAGAATTTTTGTACTTGCTGAAATCAGAGGCCCGTGGGTCAAGAATATCGAGTATGACGCATCTCCCAAAAAAATTAAAATATAAGGAATTTTCGGGGAATCCTTGAGGTCTATCGAGGTAGCAGCAATGATTAACAGAGCTGCTAGCACTGCAAAAGTAGTGACGCGCTCAAACTCTATGTTTCCCCATGCAACGAGAATTCCTAAAATAACATATCCTAAATTGGCTATTCCAAATAATATCCACCTGTACTTGCCAATCTTATTATTATATTTAATCACAATATAGGCAGCCAAGCAGCCCAAAACAAATTCTAGATTCATATTACCAAATACTTGACTTAGCAAGAAAAAAGATTTGGGAAAATTTATAAATTTACAAAAATTTAAAATCGTTACCAATAGCCAAGCCGAAAGTATAGGCGCAGAATGTTTGGGCTTCAGCCAAATAGCTATGCTGAACAATACATAAAAATATATTTCGTAAGTTAAAGTCCAACCTACATCCAGAATGGGCTTGTCCTTTTGAGGAATCAAGAGCAGCGATACAATTACCTGTCCCACACTTAAATCTTTATTGTTAGCAAAACCGGGAATTACTAGGAAAAAACACAAAACTGTTAGAGTAATTATCCAGTATATGGGGTAAATTCGCACGCCACGTTTGACTAAAAACGATTTTAACTGGTCTTTTTTACCGATCGCCGATCGGTGAACATACACCATAATAAAACCGCTCAATACAAAAAAGTAATCAACACCGCTCCACCCAGCCTGAAATAAATTAAAAAAAGTAACTTGATTTAATCTCTCGCCGCTCATCTCGTTGAGGTGAAACATTACCACTAATACAGCCGCAATCCCTCGATAAACTTGCAAGAGGTTAAGCTTTTTGTGAGGAGTTGAACTCTGTGCCATGAGAAAATACCTGGGTCAAGGGTGGCCGTTGTGCTGGTTTATCAACTATAGTCAACGCGCCAAATATAGTCAACACATTAGATACTATAATATAACTTTATACTTTTTTCATAAAGTTGTGCAAGAAGACTTCCGACTGATCGTTGACTTAGTTCTAGTTCTCGCTGCTGCCGCAGCAGGAGGACTCTTTGCATCGCTGTTGCGACAGCCGGTAATTCTCGGGTATCTCCTGGGAGGGATCGTAGTTGGACCGGCCGGTTTGGGGCTGATTAAAGAATTAATTCAGGTAGACACCCTGGCTGAATTCGGGGTTGCTTTTCTGTTATTTGCCTTGGGAGTGGAATTTTCTTTCGCCGAACTCCAGAAAGTAAAAGCCATTAGTTTGGGCGGGGGGGGCTTGCAAATTGTGCTGACGATCGCCATTACTACTGCAATTTCCTTGGCTGTAGGCTGGGTAGAATCGCCCGCTCAAGGCGTGTTTTTAGGAGCGATTCTGTCGCTTTCTTCGACAGCAGTTGTACTCAAGTGCTTGATGGAGCGCAATGAATCCGGTACTTCCCACGGTCAAGTCATGCTGGGAATATTAGTAGTTCAAGATTTAGCCTTGGGGTTAATGCTAGCAGTTTTGCCGGCACTCAATCAGCCAGCAGAAGAGATCGGCATGACGGTAGCGTGGGCCCTAGTGCGGATCGGGTTATTTGCTATCGGTGCTGTAGTCGCGGGCATTTGGATCGTACCGCAGTTGCTGCGCTACCTGGCGAAAACAGAAAGTCGGGAACTGTTTTTGCTGGGAGTTGTGGTTTTGGCTTTAGGAATTGCGCTGCTGACAGAATATTTGGGTTTTTCGATCGAGATGGGCGCATTTGTGGCGGGTTTGATGATTTCAGAAGTTGAATATGCCGACCAAACTCTCACTTATGTCGAGCCTTTGCGAGATATTTTTGCATCCTTATTTTTTGTCACGATCGGAATGTTAATCGACCCGGTGTTTCTGTGGAACCATCTAGAATTAATTCTGGGACTGGTATTTCTAGTATTTGTCGGCAAATTCTTGATCGTCGCGCCGATCGTCCGACTATTTGGCTATCCGCTAAAAACAGCATTGATCGCAGGTTTGGGCTTAGCTCAAATAGGAGAATTCTCCTTTGTACTCGCTAGTTCCGGCCAAGCTATGGGGCTGGTTTCGCGGAACGTTTACCTGTTAATTTTAGGAACGACAGCCGTCACCCTCGTGCTAACTCCGTTTGTATTGAGAAGCGTGCCGCAGTTATTGAAATGGGCGGAAAATTTCGGACCTTTGCAGCGCTATTTTGACGAAACATCTCAACCTGTGGCTATAGCTGAAACTTTACCGGAACAAAATTATGTTGTGGTTTGCGGCTACGGGCGAGTAGGCAGAATTTTAGTCAAAATGCTGCAAAGTCGCAACTGTTCAGTTGTGGTGATCGACGAGTCAGAAAGTAGAATTCAAGAGTGCAGAGTGCAAGGAATTCCTTACATTTACGGGAATGCTGCCAGCTTGCACGTATTGGAAGCCGCGCGGGTGGAACGGGCAAAAGCAATGGCGATCGCCCTTCCCGATCCCATGAGCACTCGGTTGTGTCTGAAGCGGGCTTTAGAATTAGTCCCGGATTTGGATATTGTGGTGTGCGCGAACCAAGATAAAGACATCGAACTGCTTTACCAACTGGGGGCCTGGGAAGTTGTGCAGCCGGAGTTTGAAGCCAGTTTAGAACTGTCTTCCCACTTGCTGGCTGGCATGGGACTCTCGGCAACCGCGATCGGGCGGGATGTGCAGCAAATTCGCAGCAGCCGCTATCTGGAATTGCGGCCACCGCGCGAACCTTTGGCTGTTTCGCGGGATTTGAAAGTGGCGGTTCGAGATATGAACAGCGAGTGGTACAACTTGCCGTCAGGTTCTCCCATCGCCAGCATGACTCTGGAAGAAACTAACTTGCGGCAGTTGACAGGGGTCAGCGTGATGGCGATCGTCCGCGAGAATGGCGAGGAAATTGATTATCCTAACGGCAAGACAGCTTTGCACTCGGGCGATCGACTTTTTGTAGTCGGAGAACCGGAAGAACTCATCAGTTTTGAGTTGCTGGCGAAAGGGGAAGTTGCTGTGCCGCAGGGGGACAGTTCTTGCCAGTGGCTGAGACTGCCAGCAAACAGCCCTTGGGCGGGCAAAAAACTGTCAGAGATAGATTTGCTGACCCAGTACGGGGTGCAGGTGCGGGCGATCCGCCGGGAAGGGAAATTTACTCGCTGGCCGGACGGAACTAGCAATTTGCAAGAAGGCGATCGTTTGCTGCTGTGCGGCGGCTTCTACGAGCTCGGCTTGATGCAGCGGACGGCCTCACCACCGGTGCCGCAACCTGCTTTAAAGGTGCCTTTGGTCAAGGCCCAAGTCATCGAAAAGCTGTTTAGCGATTAGGGAAGGAAGAAGGAAGAGGGAAGAAGGAAGAGGGGAGAGGGAAGAGGGAAGAGGGAAGAGGGAAGAACGAAGAACGAAGAACGAAGATTTGTTCCACTGTCTCCCTCTCCCAATCTCCCCATCTCCCCCTACCCCACTCTCCCACTCTCCCCCTCTCCTCAGCCGTTGGGTTTGAGATAAGCAATTGCTGGCCGCGAGATCAGAATTTGTGTTTCTGAGGGATCGAGGAGGCAAATGCAGCTATTATCCTGCCAAAAAATTCTGCCCGCTAGTAAGTCGCCGGTCAGGAGTTTGATCTCCACCTGTTGTTTGTCTTTGATGTAGCTTTGTATTAAGCGAACGCTGGGCAATCCGGTTTCAAATTCAGACATAGTTCAGAAAAATATAGTCAAATATTACCTTAAACCATATTCTTCTGTTTATACCGTTTAACCCTTAGTGTCCCAACTACAAGCGCGTCTGCACGATGAGATAGAAACCAGTTGGCAGCTAGTTTTCGACCGATCTTAATTGAGCCATTGACATCAGCATTAATTAGATATCCCTAGAGATTTATAAAAATTATATTTGTTTGTATTTCAATAGAAAGGACTATAAATTGCATAAAGTTTTATAATACTGGGAAATGGGTAATTTGGCCAGCAAATTATCTATCATTTTTAACGAAAAGAGGTTGGTTTTTATGCCGAAAGAGTTTGCGAAGTATCAGGGACTGGGAAATGATTTTATTCTGATTGACAACCGCCACTCGTCAGAACCGACGATTACACCAGAACAAGCTGTGGATTTGTGCGATCGACATTTCGGGATTGGCGCAGACGGTGTGATATTTGCTCTTCCGGGTCAAAACGACACTGACTATACGATGCGGATTTTTAACTCCGACGGTTCGGAACCGGAAATGTGCGGCAACGGGATTCGCTGTTTGGCTAAGTTTATCGCCGATTTGGAAGGGTCAGAGGCGAAAACTCAGTACCGCATCCACACTCTGGCTGGTGTGATTACCCCGGAATTGCGATCGGACGGCCAGGTGAAGGTGGATATGGGAGTGCCCCGGCTTCTGGCGGCGGAAATTCCGACAAATTTGGCTGCAGCGGATGCCAAAGCTATAGATGTGCCGATCGAAGTTGCTGATAAATCTTGGTCTGTTACCTGTGTCAGCATGGGTAATCCTCACTGCATTACTTTTGTAGAGGATGTTGCGGCTGTTGCTTTAGAAACTGTCGGGCCTCAATTCGAGCACAACAAAGCATTCCCGCAGCGTACCAATACGGAGTTTATTCAAGTGATACGTTCAGACTACGTAAAAATGCGGGTGTGGGAAAGAGGCGCGGGTGTTACTCTAGCTTGTGGGACTGGTGCTTGTGCTGCTGTGGTAGCTGGAGTGTTGGTAGGGAAGTGCGATCGGGTAACTGCGGTTGAGCTCCCCGGTGGCGTTTTGGAAATCGAATGGGCAGAAGTTTCTGGGCGGATTTACATGACCGGGCCGGCACAGCGAGTATTTACTGGTTGTATTAGTGATTAGTGATTAGTCATCAGTCATCAGTCATCAGTCATCAGTCAGAAGGTTTTTTTGGTGGAATTAACAAACAATAAAAATTATTGAACTCAAAATTTTTATTGAATTCTGACCAAGACCTTCGGCCTTCACAAATTATTGACTGCCGACTGAAGACTGAAGACTAATCACTAAGCCAGAAATCTAAAATCTAAAATCTAAAATCTAAAATCTAAAATTGAGTAGGTGGGCTGGCATGGCTGGAGGTATTTATCTGATTCAGGACGACGACAGGCTGGTAGAAATGATGGAACAGCCCTACGACTTGGAAGACCAGTTACAAGACTTGCTAGTAACTTATCCCAATTTGATCGCGGGAGACCAAATCGATCGGGCTACGGCGCGGAGGTGGCTGTTAATTTCGCGGGAAGCTGCACCCAGCGATGAGGAAACAGCGGTGCAGTGGTCGCTAGATCATTTGTTTCTCGACCAAAATGCAGTTCCTACTTTGGTAGATGTCCGGCGAACTCCTAATGCCGAACTGCGGCAAAAAGTTTTGGGTCAGTCGATCGACTATGCTGCTAATGCGTTGTTTTACTGGCCCATCGATTCAATTATTGCTCTGTTTGAAGCTAATTGTCGCGATCGAGGTCGCGATCCCGAACAGATTTTTGAAGAGTTTCTCGGTGCAGATGCTAATGAAGACAGATTTTGGCAGAAAGTTAAAACTAATTTGCAAGCCGGTAAAGTTCGCTTAGTGTTTGTAGCTGACGAGATTTCCGCTGAAATGCGCCGAGTTGTGGAATTTCTCAACGAACAAATGGACCCGGTTGAAGTTTTGGCGCTGGAAATTAAGCAGTATGTAAGTGAAGACGGTTTAAAAACGCTGGTTCCCAGAGTGATCGGTCAGACAGCGGAAGCACAGCAGAAAAAATCCAGCGCAACGCGCGAAAGAAGGCGCTGGGATGAATCTTCATTTTTTGCGGAAATCAAAGCTAGACGGGGCGCGGACGAGGCGCAAATGGCAAAAGCAATTTACGTTTGGGCAAAAAGTCAAGAGCCCGAAGTTCAAATCCACTGGGGAACGGGGGATGCCTACGGCGGTTTCGCCGCTCAATTGCCTCAAAAGGGAAGAAAACCCTATCAGTTATTCACTGTAGATATTGCTGGCAGAATGGAGATTTCTGCTGATAATTACGGTTCCCAGCCGCCGTTTAATGCGGAAGAAAATTGGCTGGAATTGAGAAGTAAGCTGAGTTCGATCGGTCTGTCGCTACCTATAGAACCGGGCGAGAGAAGGTCGCCGAGTCTGGCTTTGTTTACTTTGCAAGACGAATCTGCCCTCAAGCAAGTTATGGAAACTTTTGATTGGGTGATTGAGCAAATTCAAACCTTATAGTTACACTCAGAGATGATAGAAACGGAGGACACGGCAGTGCGGTTTCCCTACCCCCATTAATTGTAGGGAAACGGCTCGGTTAAAGCCTTCTTCCATTGACTGTTGAATGTTATACCAATTCACTATGAAGATACACTAAATGAGGCTGATGTCTTTCTGGTTGGAACTCTATCCTTAGCATTATATTAAATGCAGCTTCATAGTGAATTGGTATTACCTACTCTGATAATTCCAGTACATCATTGCAAAGTTTACAATTTTTGTCTGCCGCTTGGTAATGGATGTTTCATCCCACTCACTACTATCTGAGTTAGTAAACGTGATAAGTTCTTGCTGACAACGAAATTTTGAATTCTTATAGAAGTAGTTATATTTATAATCAAAATTAGAATTGGATTTGGCGGAATTTTCCCAGGATAGATCAAGCGTTAAGTTCCCAATACTATGAATATAATTACCCCAGAAACCTTCAGGCATCCAAGGATGAATTTGTCTAGGTACTTGGGGAATGATATGCTCAATCGAGAGACCTTGGTACTGGCGAAATCCTATCAGTTCATCTTGTAGGTACTCCGTTTGTCGAAGATAATTTTCATACTGCCAAAATAGATAGTTCAAATCATTTTCTGAAATAGCTTCATAAAAGTCGGGTGAAATAAGTCTCTCCTGAAACTCACGATCACTACAGAACTCACCGACAATATCCTTGAGACCTGATATTAAAACCTCAAAGTCTCCCTGGAAGTTTTGTGCTAACTCATGTAGCCGCTTTGAAATTGTAGTGTTTGTGAGTTTTCGCTTTCGTATTCCATACACTCTGAAACTTATAATTTCCATCAGTTTCGTTACTCTGCCGAAGTTAGAGTGTTCTTGGCTATTATCATGCTTCCAAGACACGATGAGTAGTGGCCAGAAATGTGCTGTTTTCTTTAGATGGAAAAGATTGAGTAAGTTTCCCCTGAGATTTTGGGATACTTGATTAAATATTGCAAAAGTTTTGCTCAGTTGACATGAATACTCATCTATAAATTTTGTTGCATCAGCAAAAGTAGCGGGACTTGCTGTAAGTGAGTTAATTCTTTCCTTGATCAACGATAAATGACGCGAATAATCCTTTTGACCGTCTGTTTTTACATTAGCCTCAAAAGCAATATAGTGCTGTCGCAAGATAAAATCTTCGCTGATTCCGGTAATATTTTGAATAGTCTCTTCATAATCCCTGTAAATCTCACCAAACCGATTCTGTATTGTTCTCAGATAGCTCTCTGGATCATTCGCTGCAAGATAAACCTTATACATTAAGAAGCTTTTGATTTTTTCAAGACTTGTCAGAGGTTTACCCCTGTCGTTAGTCGTCTCAAAAATTAGTGTTGCTTCTGCATTATTTATAACAGCGTATGTCAGGACTTTAGCCTTCTCAATCTTCTCGCGTATCTCACGCAACTTTTCAAGAGTTCGCTTTTCTAAATCCTTGATGAAGAAGTCCTTGGCATCTAATAAACGACGTTGTGAAGGGGTTTAAATCAAGCTTTCAGTATCCTCACAATCTTCTAATATACACTTGCAAAAAAACGGTTGATCGTATTCCAAAACTCGTAATTTATATTCATTTCGGTACTGAACGTAGGTTTCACGAAGAATCGATACATCGTCACCGAAGGAATCAAGTTTATCAAGCAACAGCCGCATGAAAATTGTGAGTGTTGTCAGCCTTTGTTGACCATCTACAATGTTGATTATCTTGAAATACCCCTCGCTGTCTCCTATTTGCAGTAGGATTGTCCCAAAAAAGTAATCTTTGCCTAAAGCTTGGTTATCAAGATCGCTAATAAAATCTCGCAGTTGCTTTGTTTCCCATGCGTATGCACGTTGATACTTGGGAATGTTGAAAATTCTGCGGCTTTCAAACAGATCACTGATAGCCTTCTGTCCGTTTTCCATTGTGTTTTCTCTCTAGTTTAAATTGAGTTAACCCCATCACTGAGGACAAGCTCTTTTCAATACCGATTAATTTATGATAGCTAAGCCCATCACCAATAACATCAACTCCTCCCAAGATGGGGAAAAGGGAGAGGTAAATCATCTGCTCCTCGGTTTAAGCCTGAGCTTGTTAATCTCATTATTATGTTTAGGGGGTAACGGGTGTCATCCTCAACATAATAATGAGTTGATGCAGAGTGAGCGGCCGATCGCAAATTACCAATTACCAATGACTATTGATATCGAATATTAGCTTGTTTCAAGCGCCGCAATGCTTCTCCCAGTCGATCGCAATCTGCAATTAAACTAATTCTCACATATCCTTCGCCGCCCGGCCCAAAAGCATTGCCAGGAGTCACCACAACACCAGTTTGCTGCAAAACATTGAGGGCAAAATCAGTCGAACTCATGCCCGGAGTACACGGAACCCAAAGATACATTGCCGCCAGAGGTTTGGGAATATTCCAGCCTAATTCTGCCAATCCTTCCACCATGAAATCCCGGCGAGTCCTGTAACGATTCTGCACTTCGTGCAAGTAACTGTCGGGCAATTGCAGTGCAGTTTCGGCTGCTGTTTGCAAAGCGGAAAATATACCGTAATCTAGGTTAGTTTTTAATGTCCGCAAACCTTGAATAATTTTGCTATTTCCTACTACAAAACCGACTCGCCAGCCTGCCATATTGTAGGTTTTGGACATCGTGTGAAATTCGACACCGATTTCTTTCCCGCCGGGAATTTCTAATAAACTCGTCGGTTGATAGCCGTCAAAGGCTAATTCTGCATAACACAAGTCATGAACCAGCAAGATTTGATGTTTGTGGGCGAAAGCAACAATATCTTTGTAAAACTCGCGGGGTGCAGTTGCTCCAGTCGGATTGCTGGGATAATTGAAATAGAGTATTTTGGCTTGTTCGGCTACGCTGTCGGGAATGTCGGCTAAGTCAATTACCCAGTCATTTTGTGGTTTGAGAATGATGTTGTGAACTTTTGCACCGGCGATAATTGGCCCGCGAAATAATACGGGATAAGCGGGACTCGGTACTAATATTACGTCCCCTGGATTGATATAGGCGATCGCAAAATGTGCTAAACCTTCTTTAGAACCCAACAAAGGCAATGCTTCGCTTTCTGGATCGAGTTCAACGTTGTAGCGGCGGCTGTACCATTTAGTAATAGTACGGCGGAAACTGGCAGTTCCTTCAAAGGGTGGATAGCCGTGATTGGCAGTATTTTGGATAGCTGCGACGGCGGCTTCTACTACTGGTTGAGGAGTGGCACCGTCGGGGTTTCCCATTCCTAAGTCTATTAAATCGAGTCCTTGTTCGCGGGCGCGGGCTTTGAGTTCGTCGAGACGGGCAAATACGTAGGGCGGTAGTTTTTGCAACCTGTCAGCAGGGCTAATCCAATCCAAGGTCATTTATTTTGTGTCAGTTGTCAGTTTTCCTGGTTTGTAGTAAGGACTTCCGTCCTTGCTAGCACAGCCTTTTCAGGACTTTAGTCCTTACTACAAACTGTTTTAATTCTTAATCTTTAATTCTCCCACAGGTGCGGTGGTAGAAACCATCGCTGCCATTAATTGTTGGGGAACAACTTTAAAAGGCAGTCGGTGAATGTCGGAATTAGGATTGCAGGCTATGTCGGCGGCGCGCTGCAATTCTGCTATGGTAATGTCTCCGAGTCCGAGGTTGTCTAAAGTTTGGGGTAATCCAATCTCGGCGTAGAATTTTAGCAGTTGCTGTCTGGCGCTAGCGGCGAGTTGATTGTTTTGCAGCATTTCTTCTAGTCGCAGTTGTACTAAAATGCCGTAGGCGACTTTTTCGCCGTGCAATGTGCCGTGACTTGCTAATAGATGAGTTAGGCCGTTATGGACGGCGTGGGCGGCGACGGTGCGACATTGGGCGCCGCCGATTCCGCCGATTACTCCTGCTAGC
Source organism: Microcoleus sp. Pol12B3 (assembly GCF_036701355.1). Lineage (NCBI taxonomy): Bacteria > Bacillati > Cyanobacteriota > Cyanophyceae > Oscillatoriales > Microcoleaceae > Microcoleus > Microcoleus sp. Pol12B3. The sequence continues at coordinate 90,379 of NZ_JAUBQS010000020.1, read as the reverse complement.
AATACGGCGGCATCTGTGACTTCTTGCCAGGTTTCGCTACCGGGTTCTTTGAGGGCGGCGGCTGATTTTTGGAATAAAATATCGCGCAGTATTCTAGCTTGTTGAACAGCAGAAATTATCAGGGTTTGTTCGGAGTGTCCGCTGCTGACTGATGCTTCGTACCATTTCGCGATCGCATCTCCAATTCCTGCTACTAATGTCCGCTGCGGTGCGGTTTGAATTAAGCCGTAGTCGAGTATTAATAAGTCGGGACATCTAGCTAATGTGACATCGTATTGGAATGCACCTTGTTCTGAATAAATGTTAGAAAGGGCTGTCCAAGCGGCACAGGTGGCTGCTGATGTGGGTATTGTGACGATCGGGATTTTGCACTGATAAGCGACGAGTTTTGCTGCGTCTAAGGCTTTGCCACCGCCTACACCGATGATGAAATCGGCTTCATGGGTTTGGGCTGCTGCGCGGAGGGTTTCGAGGCTGGTTTCGCTGCAATCCTTGCCGTATGCTGTTTCAGAGGATTGTAACTGCTGCTGTTCGAGGATTGGTTGCAGGTAGGGTTGGGCGGCGGCGAGGGAGTTGCTGCCGCCGACGATTAGCGGCCGCTTTCCGAAACGGCCGATCGCATCTCCGGCTTGTGCGATGGCCGATCGACCTCGCAATACACAGGCGGGAGCAATTGTCAAGGAATAAATTGCTGGTGTGGTGGCGGTCTTAGTGCTTTGGGTTTGAGTCATCGAACCACTGGATAAGTGACGAGAAGGTTGACGCTTTGCAGGATTGCTGGATTTTATAGGATAACTCTAACCCATGTTGGGCGATCGGGTAAGTTTTGTAAAGTTTTTATTAAGTATTGTGGTTGGGCATGGGCTGGGGAGGGTGAAGGGCGATCGGTATAATAAATTTACAGCCAAGCATTGATGAGGCAGGATCGCAGTTTACGAGGCGATCGGCAAAACTTACGCCCAAACCACAAAAATCAATAAAATATGATATTGAGCAAACATAGTATTTTGTTAACCGCTCTTCTATTAGTAGTGCTGGGAAGTTCAATTTTTATAAATATTCTTCTTTTCCGTCGAGCTAAACAGTTTTATTTAGAGCTTAATCAAACTCGTTTAGATCCTCTGGGATTAAACAACTATCCTACAAATCTCCAGCAACTTACTAATACCAATCCAACTCGTGTGGTTTTCTTTGGTGACTCTAGAGCAGCTAGTTGGACATCGCCTAATATCAGTGAATATGAGTTCATCAACCGGGGAATTAGTTCTCAAACCTCAGTTCAGGCTATCGAGAGATTTGCCTATCATGTGAGTTCCTTAAAACCAAATATAGTCATCATCCAAGTTGGTGTTAACGATCTGAAAACCATTCCCTTGTTTCCTGAACGCAGAAATGTGATCGTTGCCAATTGTCAAGCAAATATTAAGCGAATTGTCGAAGAATCTAGGAATTTGGGTGCAGTAGTAATCGTGACTACTATTTTCCCAGTAGGAGAAGTGCCACTCCAGCGCAAGCCTTTTTGGTCTGATGACATCAGTCGGGCAATTAAAGAAGTCAATGCCTACATTGCGACCTTAGCTGGAGATAAAATTATAGTGTTTGATACATTCCCTATTCTTGGCGATAGTCAGGGCATGATATTGCCGAAATATAGAGCAGATGAACTACACTTGAACGCACAGGGGTATGCGATTCTCAACCAGAATATCTCGCAACTACTCAATACAATGGAACGGAAAAAAGTACAGAATTAGGCTATTTTGAAAAATTAAATGTTTGACTCATAACTACTGTTAGCGAAATACTCTACTCATAACTTGCCTTCGGTAACTGCTTTGTCTGTTGGGCTTTGTACAAGAGAAATTGCACGAAATTGACCACTTCCTGTTGTTCTTCAGTCGGAAGCAGCCGCAGATTTTCTAATAGGGTTTATTCGATATTCATGCTTTGTATCATTATTTTTTTCCTTCAGCTTTGTTAGCGGGAGTCACTACTTTTTTAGTGTGAATCTTTGGAAGTTGGCTGCTTTCTTCTTCCAAACAAACCAGACATACTTAAACCAGTCACTAACAAGCCAATCATTCCCAAGCCGTTCAAAATCGGGTAAATAGCTTGCAGGTGAAATATTTCACCTGTATGAATTTTCAATAAAAATCTCGATGAAATTTCTATACCCAGCGGCCACTCTCGGACAATTGTGATCACCATTCCAGTCAACACAGTCAGCGCGATCGGCAAAGCAACAATAAGGCCTAGAATGCGGTGGTACTTGCGAAATGCTCTCTTCATAGTGGTTGAAAATTTTGGAATACTGAGGTTATATAAGGAGCGAGCGTTGAGTGCTTGTTTCTGAGTAATTGCGATCGCAGAACTCTCACAGGACTTACGCACTCCGACGCAGAGAAACCGGATATTTTAACTTTTATTCAAGGTTTGAACCAATTACCGGGGTTAAAAAACTCGGTTTCTGCGTCGGAGACTTTAGAATCAAGCACTCAACACTGAAATTTAAGACTTAGGAATGCTACTGATCGTCTTTTCCAGCGACTGCAATTGAGTCAGCACTTGGTCTTTACTTGGCTTAGACTTTTTGAGATCGCCCATTACTTTGTCTGTAGTCTCTTCAACTGCATCGTAGCTTTTAGGAGCTTTAGCTTTGATACCGTCTTCTACTTTCTTCCAGGCATTCTCAAATTTGTCAAATTCGGTTTTGGCTTTGGCAAAATTTCCAGCCTGAACTGCTGCTTTGGTACTGGAAACCACACCACTCAATTCTGCATAGTTTCCCTGCGATGCTGGTTTCTCAGTTTTTACAGCAGTAGCAGCAGGAACCGGGGCGGATGAAGTTTGCGGAGTGGAAGCTTCCTTAGCGCTGTCGCAACCAGCTAAAGCTAGAAGGCTGATGGCGCTAAGGACAAGGATTTGATTAAAACGAGCCATAAACAATCCTCACATAGATCGATACTAGAATCTATTGTGTCACAAAGAAATCATATCGGTGGGAATAAATCAACATCCTGCAGGATAGTAAATTTGGATGCGGGAAGTCGGCTGATAGTTGGGTAGGTTTGGTAGGTTTGGGTTGAGGGAGGAAACGCCACTAGATGATGGTTTGCGACTGTTGGCCTGAATCCAGTACAACCCAACCTACTGAGTAGCCTCTGGTGTGTTTTATGTTCAGAAAGCTAATTCGGGCGATCGAAATTCCTGATTTTATGGACCATAATCAACACAGATAATTAAGCCGATTACTAATTCTTGCACAACCGTTTCATAAACTTTTCCGATACATCTGACAAATCGCTCAGTAGTTACACTCCGAACTTGCAAAACCTTCCTTGCTGAGTCTGCGTCTAAACAATTTTCTTCAGTTAGCTGAATCAGAATCATGAAAGGGCGACTTTAAAATTTAGGTAGCAATATAGCCACAGGAATTATAATCAGAATGGGGATAGAACTAAACATTTCCGCACTACTCACAACCGCAGGACGTGTTTTCTAAATTTCTTGTTCTCGGGTGAGATAGAGTTGTTCTAGCCAAATCTATCCTCCTTTGGGGTTAGCAGTCATATTGTCAGAGGTCTATGATGCAACGCCGACTAAACATCTTTTTGGGAGCATCCCAAATGTGCAAAAACATTCCTACCACTCTCTGAAAGACTCATTCTGCCGTTAATTTTTGGAGCCAGTTGCAAAATTGGGATGCTCCCTCCTAACAACAACTTAAATTCGTTCCGGTGCAGCGGCGTTGTTAGACGGTGGGATGCTATGAAATTAAATTCCTGAAGTTGAAGAATGTAAAGGTTTTGCTATATATCGAGTACGCTCATAAATCTTTTGATATTTTTTAAATATTTCTCTATCCGAAACAACTTCAATCTGCTTGAGTTTACGATTCTCGTCAAGGCGGAATATAGCTAAACGCATATCATCAATAAGTATGAACCCGAAATTAAGAGGTTTTTCACAAATCGGAGGAAGTGATTCATGCAATTGCTTAGCCTCAACATATGAAACATTTATTCCATACCTGCGATGATATTCAATGACTTCACTTAATTTTTGCAATTCACTCAATTCATCAATTACAAATATCCGATTTACATCAGCCTGGTCAGTATCAATTTTGCTTTTGAGTGGAGACAGCAATCTTCTAGCATATTCTTGTGTCCATTCTTCTGGATTAATATAGCTAAAAGCATAGAACTTATTATCTAAGTCATACATCAATTTTTTCCAAATACTGTATATCTGCTCAGGAGGAAATATCAGTGAGCCATAATGCACTATATTAATTAATTTGCAAGCGGATTCAATTTCATTTGAAAGACGATCAACTTTTTCATTCAATCTCAATATTTCTTCAGTTAATCTAAGTTGACGAATATCTTTTTTACTGCTTATAACAAGCCATATAACAGTTATTGAAGCCGTCAAAGAGATAAAGAATACTGCAAATGTAAGTAATTGAACGCTTGGGCTGCTTGAAGTTATTCCAACTAAAACCGATCCTGTTGCAAAAACTAAAAGGATTCCAAATATAAACAAGTATTCGGGTTGAACTTTTAACCCTTGAATTATTTCTAGATGTGCACTATTTTTTTCTGAACTATTAGTATCTGTAGGCATCTATTTGAATGGGTTCCTAGAAGATGATATTTTCAGTTGAATCATAACTTTTCAATTATGCTAGCGTCCAGTATTTACTTCGATTCAAACTTGTCTCACCCTCCAGTAATGTCTCATATCAAATTCGGTTAATAGGCAGCACTATCAAAATCGGATAATCCAAGATGGGCGTTAGCTGGAGCATTTCTATTGTGTGTGCCATCAAACGGATTTGATATCACAGGTGAATAAAGGTATAGCGAGAGTTTCCAAGTTTCTACAGCCCAATTATGAAAGCGATCGCACCCACGTCTCACCCATCCCTAAAGATCATAACTTGCCCCATTCTGGGCTAACCACTGCTTACGATCGCACCAATCACTCACAATTTGCTCGACCCTATCGAGAACGCATGATTATGGTTCGATTCAATCAAATGCACCCACTCGTGAGCCACCACATACTCTATCATGGTTGGCGGTAGCATCGCCACTCGCCACTGAAAATATAAATCTCCCTTGTGCCCGCAGGAATCCCAGCGATAGCCTAAATCTCGCACTTGCACCGAACGGGGAGAAGCTTCGAGGCGTGAGACAACAGCAGCAATTTGTGTATCTAAAATCGAGGAAAGGCGATCGCAATACCATCTAATAAACGCTTCTCTCCCCTGCTTCTGGGCTTCCCGCTGCAATTCAAAGTGACTTTGATAGAATCTCAAGGGTGGCTTTCCCTTGACTCCATCCACCAGTTTGAGGCAATACCTGCGTCCCAGATAGTAAAATCCTTCGCCTGATACATATTCTTTAGCAGCAGTGGGAGGATTGAGGGATTCTTTCTCGATCAGTTTGCTGTAAATCCATAAACGCTTATCGTTGACAACTTTTTCTAATATTTCTATTGGCACTTCTGGGGGAGTTGCCAAAATTAATTTACCATCTCGTTCGATGGTGATGCCGATCGTGCGCCGTCTTTTTGTCTTTTATCTTTTTGAACTTCTATGCGATAGTTGTAGCCCTGTTCGGTGAGGAAGAGTTGGCGGTGTCGGGCAAAATCTTCCTCGCAAGTTTGTAGCGATACTAATGTATAAAAGCTGGCATTGTGCCCGTCGGCTTTGGGGCGGAGAATTCGTCCGAGGCGCTGCGCTTCTTCTTGGCGAGAACCATACTTTCCCGATACTTGAATTAAAACATCGGCATCGGGTAAATCGACGGCAAAATTGCCCACGCGAGATAGAATTAATCCGGGAATTTCTTTGTGACGGAATGCTTCGTATAACCGATCGCGCTCGGCCTGTTTTGTCTTTCCCGTAATCAGAGGCAAGTCGGTAATTTTGGCGATCGCATCCAACTGTTCGAGATACTCACCAATAATTAAAATCCGGTGTCCCGCCTCCTTTTGCAACAAACTTTGCACCACATCCAACTTAGCTGGATTTTCTGCAGCAATCCGAAACTGATTGCGGCGGGGCGCTAGGGCATATTCCATTTTTTCCGCCTCATTTTGGGCGACGCGGATTTCCGTACAATTGGCAGTCGCAATAAATCCCTGTCCTTCCAATTCGCGCCAAGGTACGTCATAGCGCTTAGGCCCAATCAACGTGAATACATCCCCTTCTTTCCCGTCTTCGCGAATCAATGTCGCAGTTAAACCTAACCTGCGTCGTGCTTGTAATTCAGCGGTGATCCGAAATATCGGTGCAGGTAATAGATGGACTTCATCATAAATAATCAGTCCCCACGATTGAGCGTTAAACAACTCGAAATGCGGGAATTCATCATCTTTATTCGATCGATAACTTAGCATTTGGTAAGTCGATAGGGTGACAGCAGCCGTCTGTTTGGTGACACTGCTGTACTCAGCGATCGCATCCTCAGTTAAACTCGTTTTGTCTAATATTTCCCTGCGCCACTGATGCACAGAAGTCAAACTGCTGGTGAGGATGAGTGTCTTTTGCTTTACCAAACTCATGGCTAACATCCCGACTATGGTTTTACCAGCCCCGCAGGGTAGGACGATCGTCCCGCTTCCACCTTTTACCTCCCCGTCCTGATAGAATGCCTCTGCTGCTTCTTGTTGATAAGCACGCAACTTAAAGGGCAAGTCTCCTAAAGTACGATCGCGCAAAGAAATCCCTAATTCGGCACCCTCGACATATCCAGCCAAATCTTCTGCCGGATAGCCCACCGCTAGTAAAGCTTGCTTGAGTACGCCGCGATTCCCGGCATCGACTTGAAAGCAAAGATCGGAGATGCGCTTGCCCAACATTGGTTTAACGCGATCGTCCCGTACCAGCAATTCCGCTAGGGGAAAATCGGCAATTCGCAGTTGTAAATCCGGGCTAGCCGCATCGATTCTTTCAATTACAGTTAATCCATACCGCGCCCCCAACAGTTCAATTTCCTGCGCTACGGACTCAGGAATGGGATACTTGGCATACTTTCGCAAAGCTGCGATCGCCTCTTCCACTGGCATTCCCGCCGCCCGCGCATTCCACACGCTGAGGGGCGTGATGCGATAGGTGTGGATGTGTTCGGGACTTTTGATTAATTCCGCAAAGGGGGCGATCGCTTCTCGCGCCTGTTGTGCTGTGGGGGCGTGAACTTCTAGTAAGATCGATCGATCGCTTTGCACGATCAAAGCATTTTCGGGAACATAATTCATAAGAAGAAGGAAGACGGAAGAAGGAAGACGGAAGAGGGAAGAAGGAAGAAGGAAGACGGAATAAGTTTGTTAGAACAGAAAAGTTTGGTTTATTTGCTCCAGTCCATGTTATAAGGTGCGTCGCGATTGAGATTGTCGATCTTTTTTTTAGGATTTATCGCCAGGGACGCACCCTACAAATACTCAAAGTCCCCCTTTTTAAGGGGGATTTAGGGGGATCGGGACTCAGCTAGAAACGAAAGATAAAAAGGTTGTCGGGTGATTTTTGACACTAATAGTATCAAGTGTACTATTTATCCCGCTGGGGTAAGACGTAGCCGAGCTGCCGCAGGGCGTTGCGAAATTTAGTTTCCTGGGATAATGGAACTGCTAAAGTGCGATCGCCCGCTAGCTGACAGAATTTTTTAGTACGGGAATCATTGGCAATCAACACAGCTAAATGGGCGTTTTTACATTCGATTAACTTGACAGTTCCTGCATCTTGCAAACTATTCGATCGTTCTGTAACATCCGTCAGAAATTGCTGTACGGTTTCGGGTAGCGGTTCGATACTTCTGGTCTCTAAAACTTCTTTAAATTCTGCTAGCGGGTATCCGGCTTCTATGGCAGTAAATAGCTTTTGTCTATCGAGTTGCCAGACGACATCTGAAACTTTTTTAGCATAGAGATCGAGGACGATCGCATCTGATGCCGCGATGCCTTCTCCTGCTACAACAATATCTAAATTGGGCAGTACGCGGAGTGTTTGACGAAACTCAATTGCTGGCGCGGTGTAATTGTCAGTCAATCCCAAACAGTAAGCCCCCAAAGCTGTCAGGCGAAAAGATATTAAGCCGTCGTAGCGGCTGAGAAATCTCAAATCGTCCGTTCCCCAAAGATCGTCAAAATCGCTGGGGATGAGGGACGGATCGGCATAGGCAACATCAATTATTCCCAGGGTAGCAACATATTCAAACAACAGGCAGCGCATATATCTTTCTTGCAGAATATGCCAATCGTGACTGCCCGAATATCCTAAGTTACCATACCCAAATTCAGAAATATAGAGATTGTCGGGATCGCGCGTTACTTCAAACCGATTGCCCGTTGCCAACATATACCTGCTAAATTCGCTAAACAGAACCCATTTACCGACAGGACATTCTACTAGCCTTGAGGCGATCGCCTCTCTCCGCCCCGCCACCGCTGTCATGCCGCGCGCGCCCTTGCCCGTTTGTCCTTTAATCGCATCAATGCGGCGAAATTCATCAAAAGTGTTTGTTTTTAACCAGCGCTTCCATGCTGTCTGTAATCCTTTGGCAGATGATTCTTGCAAAGCTTTCTGTCCCGCTTTGGTCAAAACTAGCTTTTTGCCCGATAGTTCGGCGAATTTGCTTGCTTGGGCGATCGGGGCCCAAGCAAAGGATTTGATGTTACCAACCTCGTAGAATATATCGCCCTTTTCCACGGTAGCTTGGCGCTGTTCGTCGTTATAAAAATCACCCCCTTGCAATACGGCGGCGATCGCTTTCAGAGTTGCGGCACCAGGTAATGCGGTTTTTTCACTAACGGCAACTTTGCCCGACTGAATCAGACGCAAAACTGCTTCCAAATCCTTTGGGGCTGCCCGTTCCATTTCACAAATAGTCAAAGGAAGTTCGTACTCGGATACCTCTCTTTGAGATGTACGAAAGTTATGTTTTTCTACACGAATTATAAAATTATCTGGCAGTACATCGCCAAGCAGATTTAAGGAATTTCCTTGAGGTTTTGGCACAAACTTCAGCAATTTTTCTTCAAGATCGTAGGGTATCGCAGTGCCGTAGAAGAACAAGCATAGTAGGGATGGTTCTCGGTTGTATCCATAGCGATCGCTCTTTCCCCAGTTTGGTTGTTGTCCGTATTTCGCCATAAATACATCGGCATCATAGCCACCACTTGACCCATGTATAACTTCCGCTACGGCGGCTTTTTGCAGGTCGTCTAATTGCGCCCAAACTTGCTTGAGTTTTTCTCCCTGCATTTGCTGTTTAATCCCAGCAACCAGGTCAGCTTTGCGGGTTAATTTACGATCTCCCGACAACAGTGCATACAGCTTTTTTAAATCTTCAACAACTATTCCTTCGAGTGCCTCTTGGAGGGTAGTAACATCATCTAGGGTTTGGTAACGCGGCATAATTTTTGGCAATTCGCCTGCTGCAAAATTGTTTGTGCTACCCAATATAACAACTTTCCGAATTTTGTAACTTGAATTTTTGTTACAAGTTTCCCGATTATGGTTTAATATTTATTGTTAAACACACTCGATTTTTATCTAATCAAGTACAGAAGTAGGCGATAGAAAAAACTCGTAATTACACAACTACTCTAGAAGGTAGAGTGCGTCGCTACCAACAATCTCAAAGGATCTTCAATATCTCGTGGCGACGCACCATACAATTAGTCGATCGAAACTGATAGAGTGTAACTAGCGCCTCCTCGTTCTGTACCAACAACTATCTGATATTTTCCCGTCTGGGGCAATTCTCCAGACCAACTTTTTTCCCCTTCAACTACGGCGTTTGTATTGGGATCGACAATCTTAAAAACAGCATTTCCCTCAACTGATTGGATCTCAACATTCATGGTTTGACCTTCTTTGGCGTTAATCAGATAAATCATGACTTCGCCGCGCGCTACTCCTCCTTTTACTTCCGCTGAACTAGCACTGCGCTTAAACTGAATCTCCTGCTGGCGCTGACTCATTAAAATCGCCGGTTTTTCCGGGCTGTTGGTGGCGGGAATATTGCGGGATACAGCTTTGACTGAAGCAGGAATAATTGCCAAGGTGCTTAAGCCGATTATCAAAATATTTATCGGGTGTTTGAAAGTTTTTGCTTGTTTGTTCATGAGAGTATAACACTCTTGTGAAATGGATTTACTTGTATGATTATAGCTGACTCGCCTTGTCTGCGTGCGATGTCCCTTGTCGCTCGACTAATTTTAGATTTGGCAAACTGTCAATCGATTGGAAATTTAAAATTTTAGATTGAAGCCTAAGATGTGAGATAATTTTGTACGCTCGGGACTTACGCATTACTGTAAAGTTGCCTGCGGGCCCAGAAAAGTAAGATCGCCCGTCAGCCGTGTTACTAAAAAAAATGCCATTCCACGACACACAAAAACCTTCAGAAACCTGGTTTCTTGACAAAAGACTACGCTTTCAAACATATTTACCGACAAGAAACCCGGTTCCTGACCAACTGTGCGTAAGTTCTATTTGCACAATTCCTAATTATCACAAACCAGACGATATGACTCAAAACCCAACCGCAACCTATCGCACTGAAAGCGACTCGATGGGAGACAAACAAATCCCATCTAATGTCTACTACGGCATCCAAACCCTGCGCGCAGTGGAAAATTTTCCTATCAGCGGCATTAAGCCTTTATCAACATACGTTGATGCTTGTGTTTTAATTAAAAAAGCAACAGCGATCGCTAATGGCGAACTCGGCTGCATTCCCCAAGACATCAGTCAAGCAATTGTGCAAGCAGCAGATGAAATCCTAGCGGGCAAATTGCGCGACCAATTTGTAGTTGATGTCTACCAAGCTGGGGCTGGAACTTCTCACCACATGAATGTTAATGAAGTTCTTTCAAATCGCGCTTTAGAAATTATGGGCGAGGAAAAAGGCAACTACAAGCGCGTCAGTCCTAACGATCATGTAAACTACGGTCAATCGACCAATGATGTGATTCCGACTGCGATTCGGATCGGCGGATTGTTGGCGTTAGAAAAGACTCTGTTTCCGGCTTTGTCGGAGGCCGTAGTTGCCCTAGAAAACAAAGCCGAAGAATTCAAAGATATTGTTAAATCCGGCCGCACTCATATGCAAGATGCCGTACCGGTTCGACTCGGCGATACCTTCGGCGCTTGGGCCCAAATTCTCAGAGAACATACATTGAGAATTGACAGGGCATCCGATGATTTGACATCCCTGGGATTGGGGGGAAGTGCGGCAGGAACAGGCTTAAATACTCATCCTGAATACTGTCAAAAAGTTGCTGAAATTCTCTCAGAATTAATCGACCAACCCCTGAAACCAGCAAGGCATTTAATGGCGGCTATGCAGAGTATGGCGCCGTTTGTAAATGTGTCCGGTGCACTGCGAAATCTCGCTCAGGATTGCGTTAAAATCTCCCATGACTTGCGTTTAATGGACTCCGGGCCGAAAACGGGTTTGAAAGAAATTCAACTGCCTCCCGTGCAACCGGGTTCGTCAATTATGCCGGGAAAATACAATCCTGTGATGGCAGAAATGACATCGATGGTGTGTTTTCAAGTTATGGGTTACGATAGCGCGATCGCCCTGGCCGCCCAAGCGGGACAATTAGAATTGAACGTGATGATGCCCTTGATTGCCTACAATCTCATTCACAGCATCGAAATTTTGGGCAATACCATCAGCGCTTTGACTGCACAATGCCTCGCCAAAATTGAAGCTAAGGGCGATCGATGTCTCGCTTATGCTGAAGGTAGTCTCGCCCTCGTTACCGCCCTCAACACTCACATCGGCTATCTCAACGCCGCCGCCGTCGCCAAAGAATCTCTAGAAACAGGCAAATCTTTGCGGCAAATTGTGCTAGAACGGGGTTTAATGAGTGCAGAAGACTTGGCAAAAGTTCTAGATTTAGAGAAAATGAGTGCGATGCCAACATCTTCTGCTAACGTTTAGGATCTCACAGGTATCAGCTAGAAACTAGAAGGCTGAACTCGATTTTATTGTGCCTTCTGCCTTCTGCCTTCTAATTTCTGCCTAAGCCCTGTCACAGGTTAAAGTTAAACAATTCAGAATTCAATTTTTTTAGATTTAATTCTGATTTTTTTTATAGTCTAAAGTTTGGGGGCAAAATTTATGCGCGCAGGTTCTTTTGCAAAATTAACTCAAGATAAAGAGAACACAACTCAAGTGACATTTCATTATGTGGAAGGTCACGCAGAAACGTTTACTATTCCGATGCCTGCACAAGAATTCCAAGAGGAAGTGCTGACTTTGTTGAGTCAACCTTGGTTAACTTTCCATTTAGCCGATCAAACGGTTTTTATCTGCACAGCCAGGGTGGTAAAAGTAGAAGTAAAACCCGCGATTCCCGACCTGCAAGGCCAAGGAATATTCTCTAACGCGCTGCGAGTTAGTACCATGCAGCGGGCTGCTGTTGGTAGATTGCCGATGAATACTTAGGGTTCATTTGTATTGAGATTATTCTTGGTAACGCACGCGCAGATCACCCTGCTTAGGGTGTTCCGTGTCTGCGTTACATTGAGATTATTCCCGATAGATAACCAATTACCAATTAATTCATAATTATGTCTGCTGTTAGTTTAATTCGTGCCAATTCATACGATCGCCAAATCTTGCAAACCTCTTTAGAAAGTTTGCTGGCACCCTTGGGCGGAATTTCGGCTTTTGTCAAATCGGGCGATCGGGTTTTACTCAAACCAAATCTCCTCACCGGTTCTCGCCCTACAAAAGAATGTGTCACCCGCCCGGAATTGGTTTACTGCGTCGCTAAAATGGTGATTGAAGCGGGAGGAAAACCGTTTTTAGGTGATAGTCCAGCTTTTGGCAGCGCAATGGGTGTAGCCAAAGCCAACGGTTATTTGCCGCTGTTGGAAGAACTGAATTTGCCTGTAGTTGAGTTTCAAGGAAAACGCTACGAAACTGTCAGCCAAGATTTCAACCATCTGCGAATTTGCAAAGAAGCTATGGAAGCGGATGTAGTTATTAATTTGCCAAAGCTAAAATCTCACGTTCAATTAACCGTGACAATGGGCGTGAAAAATTTGTTCGGCTGCGTCCCCGGCAAAATGAAGGCTTGGTGGCACATGGAAGCTGGTAAAGATAGTGCCAGATTCGGTGAAATGCTGGTAGAAACTGCCCGGACAATTAACCCAAATTTGACAATTTTGGATGGCATTATCGGTCACGAAGGTAACGGGCCAAGCGGCGGCGAACCTAAGTTTTTGGGAATTTTGGCGGCCTCTGATGATGTGTTTGCTTTGGACAGAACTTTAGTTGATATTATTAATGCCGATCCGGCGGCGGTTCCCACTGTAGCTGCGGCGATGAGATTGGGACTTTGCTCGAATTTAGAGGATCTTGATTTTCCGCTTTTGCAGCCGGAAACTCTCAAGGTTTTGGATTGGAAGTTGCCCGAAACCATGATGGCGATCGACTTCGGTATGCCCCGCGTGGTGAAGTCGGCTTTCAAACACCTTTATATCCGGTTTATTAAAGAAAAGTTCAGCATCAAGGCTTCGCATTAGCGAAGACAGAAGGGTAAAATTTCTTTTTTTTATTCCTTCTGCTTTCCATTGCTAATTGTAAAGAAATATTATTATTAATTTACAACATATCTATTTATGTAAAGTTTTAATAAATTTATTATAAGTTTATGGTTTAAGTAGGTAAGCGGGATTAAACCGCATAATGTAACACTATGTAAACAGGTTTAAGTCAGCCAGTAAGTAGGTAGGCGGGACTAAACCGTATAATGTAACACTATGTAAACAGGCTTAAGTCAGCCAGTAGAGAGCATTTGGAGACTTGGCCTTCATTTGCCTAGGGGCGTTTTTTCGCGCCGACTTACTTAAAGCATTTGCCTCGCCGTACTCGAAACTCGCGCTCATTCTTGCTAGCTAGAAGCAGTTAGATAATTTCATTTAAGTATAAACACTTGTAACAGCCCTTGTTTTAACCAAATTTACCCTATAATTGCGCTTTTCTTTATAATTGACCGCTCAATTATAAAGATTGAGTAAAGCTCGTAAAAGGTTATTGACAGTTATACGTAGATCGCAGATGATGGCGACATATCAAACAGACCTTACCTGAAATAATAAAGGTCTAATCCAGTTGCTGCCTCCATCTTAAGTATTAGATATCTCCCAAACAGAGTCTGAAATGTTGCTTGTATCAGGCGGCGAAATTTAAATTAGGTAGATGTCTGTTATATAGATCGATCAACAACCCTTGCCAAGTACAGCAAAGATTCACTACCGCATCAGTAAAAACTTAAAATCAGGACCTACCTCACTTATGCTTACTAACAACAATCTGACAATCGTACAGCCACTAAAAGCAAAGTTTTTGCCAAACAGCGAAGTTTTACTGACCCGCAAATTGATAGAAGCAGTTGGTGAGTTAGCCACGTATTGGTCTGGTTCAATTACTGTGATAATGGAAGAAACGAAAGAAGACAACGACCAGATGGATGCAAAAATATTCAAACTTAATGAATTGCCATTCAAACTGGAAATAATTTCTTTTGATCAAATCACCCCAGCTTTACTACATCAGCATCAGAGTGCGCTGGTATTGGCAGCCCCGGAATACAGACAGAACCATATCAGTCAAGTGTGTAAAATAGCGGGAGTACCGTGTATTTACGTTTCCGAATACAGTCTGAAAACTCGCAAACAGATCGTGAATGTGAGTACGAAAAATCCCCTGATCCGCTTGCGGAGAATGATCTGGACTTACAGCCAGGAATATAAGCAGCGCAAGGCGATCGCAATGGCAGAGGGATTGCAGTGCAACGGCACCCCTACATACCAAGAATACAAACATCTCAATCGCAACCCACAGTTGTTCTTGGACACGCGGATTAGAGAGGATATGTTAGCAACAGAAGCTGACATTGAACGACGCACTGAAAACCGCTCTCAAGATATGCCTCTCCGGCTAGTATTCTCAGGTCGCCTAATTAAGATGAAAGGGGCCGATCATTTACTTGAGGTCGCTAGAGAGCTCAAACAACTGAATGTGAAATTTGAAATGTTCATCAGTGGTATTGGTGACTTAGAAGAGATGATGCACCAGCAAATAGATGCAAATCAACTTAATGATTGCGTGAAAATGCTCGGAGTGCCTGACTTTAAAACAGATTTTTTCCCCTTTGTTAAGAACAATATTGATTTGTTTGTTTGCTGTCACCGGCAGGGCGATCCTTCTTGTACTTACATAGAAACTATGGCTGCTGGCGTGCCGATTGTTGGGTATGCTAACGAAGCATTCCAGGGAATTGCAGAAATGTCGGAGGCAGGATGGGTTGTGCCAATGAATCAGCCTAAACAGATGGCGAAGAAAATTGCAGAACTTAGCCACAACCGGGAAGAAATTACATCAATGTCATTAAAGTCCCTGAAGTTTGCTCAACAGCACACATTTGAGAAGACTTTTCAAGCGCGCATAAAACATATGCAGGCTATTGCCTATTCAACGCTGCCTAATCAAGTCACCGAAAGTCAAGTAAGTGATGCTCCAGATATGGTTTTGGCGTACAGTCAACTGCCTTAAGAATCTTCTGCCTATGATTGAGACAGGCTTCATTAAGGTAGTCACGGAAATTGGAGGTATCGTAAACGCAATGCTTGAGGTGAGCGATCGCCATTAGAATTAGATGTTTTTTTCAAACTTAATAGCATCAAACTCGACTGGGCGATCGCACTTCTTCCATAGGTTTTCAAATCTCAACGGGCTACATTTTCTGACCAACTACCAGATCCCATAGCAACCCTAAACCATTGAGCAACCAACTCATTTTCCTTTCCACGGGAACTGGCAAAAGTAACAGTGGTTTGAGTTGAAATCTTGTTAAATCAACGGCTTCATTATTTACATATATGCACAACTGCTTTTATTAGTATCATAGCCTAGAGACCTACCATGTTGATAACTTAATATATCCTTGAATTAGTGCTTAATTATTGACAACATACAAACTTAGTCACACCCAGCTAGTAGAAGGTGTATTTTTTTATAAAAACTGATAGAGTTAAGTTAAATGCGTTAGCTTAAATTGGATGTTACCTGAAAACCCCACCTTAGCAATTTTATTCCTAAAAATTCATAAGTTTTAGGTATTCATCTGCTGTGTTTAGCATCCCCCAATTATCACTCACACATAATCTCCCGGATCGATATAACATAATTGGTTATTAGTAAGTCCATTACCTAAGTAAGGCAAACTAAAATGCAGCAAAATCAACAGTGCTTAAGCCCTACCCTCACCTGTCCGATATCGGGACAGAGTATGAAACCGTGGCTATTTATACCCGGTGATTGGCGCAGACCTAGAAATAAAGAGTCATTTCAATTGTACTGGTGCGAAAAGTCACAACTTGGATGCATTCATCCTCTACCCGAACTCAACAAAATCGCCAGCTTCTACGACATCGATGAGTATTATACTCATCATATAGACTTTACAGGCTTTGTATCTGCCTCTTCTATTTCTTTCTTCGATAAATTGCGTACCCATCTAGCTTGGCGTTTCGATCGCGGAGTAGATGTCACAAGTAAATGGTGGAAGCAACAGTTCGGGACTGCTTCCTCCTCGATCTTAGAAATTGGTTGCGCCAACGGACATCTGCTGCAAGAACTGCAAGCAGATGGTCACAAAGTGTGGGGCGTAGAACCCGATCGACAAGCTTTGGTTTTGGCCCAGCAGCAGCGAGGCCTTAATGTATTTTATGGTACTGCAGAATCTTTGCCCCCGGAAGTCCGGTCTAGACAGTACGACATAATTGTGATGAACCATGTACTCGAACATACCAGAGATCCTTTACTTGCACTCCGCAATGCCATGCAGTTACTCGTGGATGGTGGCAAATTGGTAATGGAAGTACCAAATAACTCTTGTATTGGGCTGAAATCATCAGGGATTACATGGATGCATCTAGATGTACCAAGGCATTTGTATTTCTTCACACCGCAGAGCTTTCACGCTATCTGTCAACAAGTAGGATTTGAGATAATTTCTACCCAATTTAATGGCTACTATCGCCAATTCGATAACACTTGGATCGATGATGAAAGAAAAATTTTCCGTCTGTTCGATTCAATGGCACCTCATCAGATAGTAAAGTCCAAAGAAAACAGTAAAGTCCAAGCTTGGAAGCTACTGCTGAAAACAATTTTTGCTGCTGATGAAAACAAGTACGATTCTATCCGGATTGTGGCCCAAAAACCATAGCTCGATCGAGGTAAGGGCAATAAATTTTTGGTTTGATTATCAAGTTTGGTTGCACACTCGCCATACTTTGGCTATCTCCTGAGATCGTCGCCCATGCCAGGAGTACAGTCACACCAAATGCGACTATTGACCCAGCAATCCACCTGACTCGATCGAGACTGACCCACCAACTTTGTTTGTAAGGTGTGCAGTCCGCAGCTTACTGCATAGATAATGCAAAAATTGCTTTCTGGCGTAATATTGTTTGCGGTTGCATCGGCATAATATATTTGGATCGTGTCAGTGGGATATCTTAAGCTCGCGATTTGGGTAGCGAGTTTAAGATATCCCACTATAATTCCGATGCCACCGGATTTGATATAAGTTTTCTTGAATATGCGATCGCAGTTGCACCTCAAAACGATTAGTTACGATGTGTTTGCTTTTTTCTTGTGAGCACCCATAATGCACAAGAAACTTTTAAATTTCAACCATATAATACTTCTTCTACAGGCGGCGTCGCGTCTGTGGGGTCGAACTTTTTGATTTTCAAAGCTTGTAGCAAAAACAACCAGATATAAAGCGGATTCAAAAAAACATACCGCTGCCAAAGGCGCCGAGGTTCTTTGATCATCCGAAACAGCCATTCCAAACCTATCTTAGATAAAAACTCAGGAGATTTAGCCAAATTACCAGCATGAAAATCGTAAGCAGCACCTACAGCAATCAGCGGCATTGATAAGTCATCCCGGTATTCGTAAGCCCAGACTTCTTGTCGCGGACACCCCAAACCGACAAAAGTAATTGCTGCACCGCTGTTGCGAATTTGCTGTGCAATTTCTTGCTTCTCTTGGGGCGAAACTTGCCTAAATTTAGAAGGCTGAGTTCCAGCAATAATTAACTTGGGAAAACGCTGGCAGAGATTGGAACATAAAGCCTCGAGTACAGAAGCTTGAGAGCCGTACAAATAGATAGGTAATCCTTCTTCTGCCGCACGTTCGCAGATTTGTAACATCGCATTTGGCCCGCAAACTCTATCGGGCAATTCCGTATGGTATAACCAATTTAACGCCCACCTGACCGGCTGTCCGTCTGGCAATACTAAGTCAATGTGATTAATCCGATAACGATGAGTGCTGTCGAGAACCCCAGTCATTACCCCGTGAACCGCGAGAGCAGAAACTGACATTGGTTTTCCGGCGCTGGCTGCCGCAATAATTTTGCTAACAGCCGCTTCATAATTAACGGCATTTACTAATATGCCGAGTACATTCTTTTTCCCTTTATCAATCATGGAACACCTCTTTAAGCCAACGCTCGCGGTTACAGCCATAAATCTCCCCTAAGATTTGTTTAACTTTGTATTCTTCAATCGTTTACCTAAATTCCCAGCACATTCTGTTTGCCCCGCTCAATCATTGGAATCCTCTTTCAGCCAACGCTCGCGGTTACATTCATAAATCTCCTGTAAGATTTGTTTAACGTCATATCTCATTTTCCAGTTGGGATAGTGACTGGAAAATTTTGAATTATCGCTAATCCACCAAATGTGATCGCCAATTCGATTCCCTTCAGCATAAGTCCAATTAAACTTGCGTTCCGCAATTGCCTCGCACATTTGGATAGCTTCTAACATCGAACAATTGCTGTACCTGCCTCCTCCTGTATTATAAACTTGGGCACTTCTGGGAGCTTTATAAAATTCATAAAATGCCGAAATTAAATCCGCGCTGTGAATGTTATCGCGGACTTGCTTGCCTTTGTAGCCAAACACAGTGTAAGGAGTTCCCGTGACAGCACACTTCATCAAGTATGCGAGGAAACCGTGCAATTGAGCTCCTGAGTGATTTGGACCCGTCAAACAGCCGCCGCGAAAACAAGCGGTGTTCATATTAAAATATCGACCGTATTCTTGAACTAAAACGTCAGCAGCTACCTTAGAAGCACCAAACAAACTGTGCAAGCACTGATCTATTGACATATCTTCCCGAATGCCGCCTTCGTAAGTATGCCCGGGTTCAATTTCCCACCTGTGTTCTAATTCAATTAAAGGCAAACTGTTAGGCGTATCGCCGTATACTTTGTTTGTAGAAGTGAAAATAAAAACAGCTTTGGGACAGTACAGACGAGTTACTTCTAGAAGATTGAGAGTGCCGTTGGCATTGACTGTAAAGTCTATTTTCGGAGCACGGGAAGCCCAATCATGGCTGGGCTGGGCTGCTGTGTGAATTACTAATTCGATTGACTCGCCGTACCGCTGAAAGATATTGGTAATCGCTTCATAGTCGCGAATGTCCACATCTAAGTGATAATACTTGGTACCCAAAGACTTTTCGAGAAGTTGGCGGTTCCAGTTTGTAGAACCATCAGCACCAAAAAAGAACTGGCGCATATTATTGTCGATTCCAACTATATCTAAGCCTTGTTTGGCAAAGAACTTACACGCCTCAGATCCAATTAAACCCGCCGAGCCAGTAATGATTGCAACGCCCACGTTTCACCGCCTGAAAAAATATAGTTTTCTTTGTTTTGCCCGATCGAACAAATCAGAAGTTATCCTGATTTTCCATCGAATACATCTTCGCACAATTGGGCGAAGAATAGACCTTTAACATCCCAATCATAGATTTCCCTGACGCGCGTTTGACCCGATCGACCCAAGCGCGATCGCAATTCACGATCTTTGGCTAAACACACTATAGCTTCTGCTAGACCCTGCACAGTGCGATCGGGATCGGTAGCAGCCACTTTAATTCCCGTTTGCTCCGTCACTTGAGTAGCAGGTCCGCCCAAATCCAAACAAATCGTCGGACGGCCAACACCCATCATTTCCGTACACACAAAACCTCCAGAGTCATGCAAACTCGGATGGAGGAGAACGTGAGACTCCCCCATTTTAGAAAGAGTTGCAGTGCGAGATAAAGTTCCCCAAAAAAATACTTTATTTGCCAGTCCCAATTCTCTTACCAAAGTTTCCAAGCGCTGCCTTTCCGGGCCGTCTCCGACAATCCAGTATTCCGATTGTTCCAGATTCGCCTCCGCAAATGCACGGAGTCCTAAGTGCACCCCTTTCCAGTGTAAGAGACGACCGACACTGATGAATCTAATTGGTTGCTCCGGCGGGGTAGGAAATTTCTCTAGTTCTTGAATTTCCTGCTGCGATAAACCAACTTGCGAGAAAATCTTCACGTTTTTTGCTTTGAGAAATCGCAGTCTGGCAGCGGTTTCTTCCGTAGTTGCCAGCGCCACAGCACTGCGACGCGCCGTCAGCCCCACAAACGGATCGCGTTCTCCTACGCTTTGAGCCAATGCCCGCAGCGTTTCGTAAATTTTGCCCCGGCGGCTAAAATCTTGCCAAAAAGCCTTTGGTGCTGCTTCTGCACCCCCCACAGGCCCCCAAATAAAAGGATGTGGCAACAGCGCCAAGAAACTGGGAGACCAATGTTTGACATAAGTTACGTGATGTACGATGTCAAAACCAATTTCGCGATCGAGCTTCCGAGCGATAAAATAAGCCCAGATTTGCCACAGATAGTAGTGAAGTTGGAGCAATCCTTGTTTCCCCTTCCAATCTTCGCTCCACCCAAAAGGATCGAAATAAACAAAGTGCAGGTTGGGCACTGGGTTGCGCTCTAGTTCTGCTTCAATGTACGATCGACAAAACGTTCGAGTAAATACCCAACTTTCGTGATGTTTAGCAGATTGGATAACAGTATTCCATCCTACCCCCTCTTCGGATCCGAGATTCGGTTCGCAAGCAAACGCAGATAATAAAACTTTCATGGCTAAGTGGTAATTGCTAATTGGTAATTGGTAATTTTTCCCTCTTCCCTCTTCCATCCCTCCGTTAAATCATTTAAAAAATCCGTTGCCGAACTTCTTTCACCTATTGTCCATCAAAAAAGATGTAACTTCGACGTAAGCTTTAGCTGCTGTTTCTGGCGTTTTTTGAGAAATTATCTGTTGTGAACGCTCTCCCATCGACTCAATCAAATCAGGATCATCTAGAAAAGTTTGCATTTTATCCGCTAACTCTTGAGCACTGCTAGGATCAAAAATATAACCGTTATCACCTGACATAATTAACTCATAGGAAGCTGCACCATGTGAACACAACACTGGTTTTCCGAACACCATCGCTTCCGGTACAACCATACCCCAGACATCCTCAAAAGTAGGAAACACAAAAATATCAGCTTGCTGAAAATAAGCACCCAAATTTCCGTATTCCACCCATCCAGCCCACGTTACTTGCTCTTCAAAACCGCGCTCTTTAATAAAAGCTTCTAGTTCTTCCCGCTGATCTCCCTTGCCAACAATCAACAGCGAATAATCAACATAACCTTGATTTTTAAGAATAGCGCAAGCTTCTAAAAGCGTTTTAATTCCCTTTCTCGCCGTGATCCGCCCTACATACAGAAAAATCGGGCGTTTTAACTGCACGTTCGGTGGCTGAGTTTGATCCAATCGTTTCAGCAAAGCTCGCGCATCAGGTACGAGATAGGTTCTGGTAAAAATTTTATCCTCCGGTACCTTGAGAACTTCCATCAGATATTTTTTACCCGCATTGCTATTGGCAACAAAAGCATCGGCAAACCGGACAAGGATGCGGCGCACAAATGTCCTAAAACTGGAATCTCGAAAGTCTGTATTTGGGGAACTACCATCGTAAATAATGGCAATTTTCCACCTTAGTAGCGGTTTTAAAAACGCAACAATTACAGTCCACAAAGAGAAAGCTTGGGGAAAGACCACATGAGGTCTAAAATTTAGCAAATAGCCGATAATACGAGGCGATACTACAATGAATCCGCGATCGTATCCTGTTTCTATCTTTTCCGTCTCGACAAATTTAGTCTCCCCTACCAACTGAATTGCCGATGCGCCCGGCAGGCTCGGATCGAACCCCGGCCAAACACGACCCGTATAAAATACAGTATGCTTAAAAATTTTCGTAAATTCCATCAAAACAGGCTGCCAGTAAGCTCCCAGTTCCACTTCCGGGACAAGCCAAGCAATGCGGATTTCATTTCTATCAACCATCCTATTCACCTTGAGTTTTGTTTTTAGCCAATCCCAGTTTACTCAACACTGAAAGCAAAACTAACCTACGATAAGGTAGCAGCCAATAAATTGGCCACAACCACCCACCATGTCGCTGAGTAAATACTTTCCACTCTTGAGCCGGTTGCAGGGTAGTATCTTTGAAAGATAAACCTTTCGGTTGGCTCATTTTATCCAATCCTTCGCTTAAATTATCAGCAGCGGTTTTAGTAACCTGGGGGTTGAGGGAACAAGTACCTAAATAGCCAGGAGCAATCCAAACTGTACATCCTTTCTGTCTGGCTCGTAAACCATAATCCCAATCGCCAATATAATGGACAAAAGCCGGATCGAGGTTGCCGACCATTTGCACAACATTGCGGGGAATTAATACGCAGTTGCCGTGCATAGTATCGCAGAGCTGAGGCTCTTTTGTTGGTTCTAGGACACCATATCGGAAGGGGTGCAAAGGGTTATTTCGCACAACACCGCCGTATGTTGTTTTACCCGTTTCTGGATCGCAGGTAGAACCACCAACGATTGCTTTCGTTTCTCCTTTTTCTGATATTTTTTGAGTGGTTTCTAGCAAGATACTTACGGTTTCTGGATAAATAAGAGTGTCATCATTTAACCATAGGTAATAGTCTGGATCATCTTTCATGGCTTCGCTGAAAGCCCTACGCATTCCCCCGTTCCAAAATAGGTTTCCGTCGCCGGAAAAAATATTGACTTGAGGATAGATTTGACGAACTGCCTCGCTGGTGCCGTCGGTACTGGCATCATCGACTAGATAGGCTACAATATCAACATCGGCTGGAAGTGCCTGCTTAAAAAGAGACTCTAAGCAAGCTAATGTTTTCTTTTTGCGGTTAAAGCAAGTTAAAAGGGCGGCGATTTTAGTACGGTTCATTATTCCCAATTGTGCGGCTTTTAACGATATGCAAGGTAAAATTTACCCAATAAAATTAGATTTTTATCTTTACTTGGGAGTTGACAGAACCTCGTTAAAAACAGACAAATAGCGATTTGCTTGTATCTCCAAGGTGAATTCTTGTTCCACTTTCTGGCGGGCGCGAATACAGAGTTTTTGATGTCGATTGGGATCTTCTAAAACCCAAGCAATTCCTCGCGCTAAGTCTTCTGTTTCATAAGGTTTAGCTAAATAGCCATTTGAGCAGTGTTCGATCATATCGGGCAGTCCCCCAATATTAAATGCGACGCAGGGGATGCCGCAAGCAAGAGCTTCCATGACTGTATTTGGCAAGTTATCTATCACGGAAGGGGCGACAAAAATATCTGCTGCTGCATAAACAGTGGCTAGGGCAATATCATCGGCGAGTCTCCCCAAATAGTGAGTTTTAAAACCAAGTTCAATGGGATTTTCTGGTTCAGAAGAGCCAAAAACCAGCAACTCTATCCGATCTTTCCAGCCTGATTTACTAAGGCTTTGTAAAGCGGGTACGAGCAAGTTAAATCCTTTCCAGCGATCGCCCATTCCACCTGCACCTCCAAAGAGTACAATTTGCTTATCTTGAGGCAAATTCAGGATTTCTCGCGCCCACTGACGATTTATGGGTTTGTACTTGTGAGTATCGATGCCATTAGGAATTATTTCAACTCGAAAATCTTTGAATAAAGAACTAGAATGAGCGCATTTCGCTAACCAAATACTAGGACTAACCAAAGTTAGGTTAAGCTTATCCCAAGCTTTAGCTTTCCGCTGCCACACCCACCGCGACAGATCCGAATCTTTCTTACTCTGAAGTTGGGGACAGCTACCACAAGATTGAGTGTAGCGATTGCAATCTTCACTGTAGTGACAGCCACCTGTAAAAGGCCACATATCATGCAGCGTCCAAACTAAGGGTTGCTTAAACTTGGGAATACTTTCTACTTGTAAATAACCCCCACAAACCCAGTGTAAATTAATAATATCAGGAGCGAGTACCCCTAGTCTATCCGATAGAGAATCTGGCAGCAATTCTGTAGAAAATATAACGGGGTTTCTCTGAGGGTAGAGCCGCAATGGTGCATTAGATAAAGTTGATATCATCTTGTCAAACTTAGCCCCAATACTATTTGGTGACGAAATTACATTGCGATCCCCACTACTCTTATTTTTTACCAGCATTTGCGAAGACACACCAATCCCCTGGAAACCTTGGTGCAGCCGATAAGCGGCGCGGGCAGCCCCCCCTTCACTATCAGAACTATTGAGAAGTACAACCTTCATTTCTCCTGCCTCTCCTCTAGATTTATAGGTGACTTTATCGGAATTGTTTCAAAAGTTTATCTCCTTTTTTTTGCACTTTTTTAAGAACTGCGGATCGTAATCAAATATTTTTTTTGTGTAAAATTATCTGCTTGCGTATCCCTAATTGCCAAAGGCGGGTGTTTCATTGGAAATGTTATAGCTTCTACAGGCATATTACTATAACGACTGTTGACATCCTCCGTATTAGTTCCCCCTACACCATGTCCGATATTAGACGCTAAATTAACATTCGCAAGAATCTTCATACCATTTTGAATAAAGTTAGCAAATGTCCACTGACCAGCCAAACTCTGTAATTTGTTTTCATAACAAACCTGAAAAATATTTTTCCCAACTTTTCCAGCATTGGAGTCTCCCAGTATATTCATCAAAAAATTACCATCCCGAATTTCCGGTCATAACTTCATATCTAAATCATAATGCTGCCAAGCTCGCGTCCAACTCGCCCAAATCCAGCAGTGATTATAGCGAGAAAAGTAGTAACTATAATCAGTTTTTTTTCGCCAAAACTGAACATTTTGACCAGAGATTGACAGAATCCGCTGAGCGTCTCGGTAACGCTCCAGCAATTCTTCAGCGAAGCGGAAAAAAGTAGGAGGAGGGATAAGTCATCCTCAAGAATAATTGCCTCTTCAACTCGATCAAATACCCAATTCATACCGCTAGACACCCGCAGGCGACAACCGAGATTTACGTATGCGTAATTCTTCAAAACTTCGCAGTCCCAATCTACTTTGTCAATAATAGCTCTAGCGGCCGCACATTTTTGATCTTCTTCAGGCCTATCTGGACATTGGCCGTCAGCAATTACTAGCAATTTGGGAGGTTTTGCCTGACGAATTGCCTCAAATACTCTAGCCGTTGTATCTAGACGTTTGAAGATGATAAAAGCGATGGGTGTTTGGATTTGGTAATTGAACATTTCTTCGACTCTACTTTTCCTAGTAGTCTTCTACATCTGAATTAACCAGATCAGCAGTCATCTGTGATTTAAAGTTAAACCACTTCTGAAGCATTACAGCCGCTATGAATGCCAGTGTATCATTGCTAGTCTGATAGGGCAAAAATCTATAGCGAAAACTAGCCATTCTCGGGTCACTTTCTTGGTATAAAATATCTTGGGCAAAGTTCCCCCAACGCTCATCAATCAAATCAATTGTCATACCAGCATGAGCAGAAGGTAGCAACATATTAGAGCCGTGAAGACCAATTACTAAGCGGCTGTGTGAATAAACACGGCATATTTCCTTTTCAACTTTTTCATTAAAACTATCCACTCTGTAATCTTCAATCCATTCTGGGAAATTAGTTTTTGTCCCCAAACCAGCTACTGCAAATTTTGCTTCTGGTACTTGCAACCTGATTTTCTCAAATAACTGCTGAATTTTAAAATTTTGCAATGGCAATGCCCTTTCTCGTTGATTTAGCTTTTTCAGAACTCGGAACAGCCCACTGTTAACTAATAAACGATCTTCCCGCCAAATAAAAGTAATTCTTGTTTCTGGTTCATTAAATTTGTGTTTGGGGACTCTAGTAAACCGCGTGATGTCAAACTGACTAGGATGAGAATGGGCTTCACTGACATAAATTTCATCAAAGCGTTTAGTTTCTTCCTCAACAAACTCGGCGAAGCTAGGATAGTAAGTTTGACCATTTTTTAAAGAAACAGGTACTGTCCAGACTTCTGCAACTTCATCAGGAACCATCCACCTTAGAAACTTAGGAACTATCACAACTAACCCGCAGTCAGAGTTGCATTCTAAGTGCCTTTGTGCATTTAGCAACTTGAGCAGAGAGTGACCGTAAAGATGATCGATACAGTTTAAGATAATTGCCCGATTGCAAGGTTTAAAAATTTCCTTGACTATCTCAAGTTTATCTGATTGAGGATTTTGGAGTGAATTGAGTAATGGTTTGCCTAACCATTCTTTTCTGTAAGGAACCGCCGCAAAAATTTCTTTTTTGATTAAATTAACTTGAAGGTAGTTGTTCACTCCATGACCTACTCTCAACTCGTCGATTATTTCGCTGCCACATCCCCCGCACTTACAGTCCAGAAGAATATGTATCCCTTGCCACAAAATATTTTTGGGATTGAGTTGCGTCCCGCAATAGGGGCAATTGGAGCGCTGTTCGATTTTAGGTTTAATTTGAATCACTTTACTAATCCTCTGATTCTACAAGCTGCCTTGTATAAGTTAAGGGATCGCCAGATGAAATTTGCGAAGGGGCGCAATTCCTTAATCAAGAAATTGACTAATATAATCACGTAAAAATAAGTTATCAGAGTAGCCATTGTTGCTCCAAAAGCTCCATACTTTGGAATCAGCCAAAAGTTCAACGCTACATTAAAAATAGAGCCGACTACAGTCAAGTAAAGACCGTAGCGCAACTGAGCTTCTATGTTCAAATATGTACTCCGTGCTACTCCAAAGTTACTGCCAAATTGGGCCCAAACATATAGTGAGAGTACCGCTGCTGACTTCGCATAGTTTTCACCGTAAAGCAGATGCACTATCCATGGAGAAAGTAATGATATCGGTATGGCCACTCCCAACCATAAAAATATCATAATATCCGAGTAAATTTGAAATTTATTTAGATATTCTTCATAATTTGTCTTTCTCAAATTCGCTAATTTGGGAAAAATAGAGCTTGATAAAATCATCGGCAAGAAATCGCAGATTTCAGAAATTTTAACAGCGGCAGCATAATAGCCCAGTTCAGCATTTTTATTCATCGCACCGAGCATGATCTGATCGGTTTTTGAGTACAGATAAATTGCCAATCCCGATAAAATTATCGGCCAACTCTCTGATAGCAGTTCCTTACACCGATCCCAACTGAATTGCCAATCCTTAATTTTATTGCCAGTAAGCTTATAAAAATATACATAAGCCATTCCTACCAATGCTACCTCTGCCAATCGAACCCAGGCGAAGGCAAGCAGGGGGGCTTTAATTGTCACTAACCCAATTCTGACAGCAGCAACTAAAAAACATATCGAATTTTTAGCCAACACTGTATACTTTGACTGGATTTGGGACTGAAACCAAAAATTGATAGCCTCAAAAGCATTAAATATAGTTCCTGCTGCGATGATACCTACCAGCCACCGAGTCAGAGTGTCGTTGGGCTTGAGTAGCGCAATCACGGTGACAGTTAACACCAAAGTGATGCAGCCACCAGTAAATTGCAGTCCGAAAGCAGTTCCCAGGGTTTCATTTTTGCATTCTGGGTCGCGAGCGATATTCCTCACTACCAGAGTACCCAAGCCCATAGTTGCTACCGAACTAAACAGCGACACAAAGGCGATCGCGTAGTTGAGCAATCCAAATTGTGTGGGACCGAGATAGCGAGCCACCCAAAGGCCTACAACCAGACCTAGACCCATCTGCAAGATTTGGTCAGTGAACAGCCAAGCTATGTTGCTGAGTACCTGGCGCAGACCCGGACCAAGCTTTTGACCCATACCAGCCAACTTGTCTAACATCGGCAATTTAAAAATTTTACCAAAAAATAATACATTTTTTGAACTTTTTGCAATCTAGCCAAAGTAGTAATGATTTATAGTATATCATAAAGATTAGCACTTATGCAGGATTTATACCAATCACCCTAACTACAACTTTTACCACTATGTATTCTAAAATTTCAAATACCCTACGATTCGTTTAACCTAAATGAGTATTATTACTCGCTTAGGTTAGCTCATTTGCTAGAACAACTGATGAGATTTGTAGGTGGGGTTTAACTAACCTAACTCCTATCCCTACAAATCCAAAGGTGAAAGTATAATCCCTAGTTTACTGGCTATGATCCACTATGCTAAAGCAGGATTAAAAGGCAGAATAGAACTACTGAGAGCCAAACTTGGTAAATGTTGAGCAAGCAGTCTAGGCGTAGTGAAAACAAAAAGGATGATAAGTTGGAGTTTAATATATGAAAACACCTGTGGCTTTTTTTGGATTTAATCGCCCTCATACAACAGAGAGGGTATTTGCAGCGATTCGAGAAGTTAAACCGCCCAAACTTCTACTTGTGGTTGATGGACCACGCTCTGATAAGCCAGAGGAAGCTGAAAAATGTGCTGAGGTAAGGGCCATAATTGAAAAAGTGGACTGGGACTGTCAAGTTTATAAAAATTATGCTGAGGCTAATATGGGCTGTAAGCACAGGGTAGCTAGTGGGTTAGATTGGGTATTTAATACAGTAGAAGAAGCAATTATTGTCGAAGATGATTGCTTGCCCAATCCATCTTTTTTTCAATTTTGTGAAGAAATGCTGGATTTATATAGAAATGAACCCAGGGTAATGATGATTAGTGGGACTAATTATTTGGAGGAATGGAAATCCGATAGGCAAAGTTATCATTTTTCTTATTATGGAGGTATTTGGGGCTGGGCTTCTTGGCAGAGGGCATGGCAATTTTATGATATTAATATGCAGGCTTGGAGCAATCCTGACGTGAAAGCAAAAATTAAAGCTATACTGGCTGATGAGGCTCAGTATAAAATTAGAGCGCGGGATTTGGAAAATACTTTTCAGGGTAAGGTAGATACGTGGGATTTTCAATGGAGTTTTGCTCGCTTGGCTCAAGGGGGCTTGTCGATCGTGCCTTGTGTCAATTTGGTGGCTAATTTAGGTTTTGGGTTAGCAGCTACTCATACTGGAACTCTCAATAAGGAAATAGCAGAAATGAAACAATTAGATTTAAGGTTTCCTCTTGAAATCAATGATAATCTGATGGCCGATCGAGAGTACGATAGATTAATGTTTAAAAAACTATTTATCAGCCATGAGAGTTTGATTGATAAGGTGATAAAACACTTAAAAAAAATTCCCGATAAACTTTGGTTAAAATGATTTTGGCGAAGCGTAATGAAATGATACGAAATATCACTGTCAACTTACTCTACTTAATAAAAAATAGGCTATGAAAACTATCTCAATCTTGGATACCTCAATCTGTAGCTCTAATTTAGGAGACCAGATCATTATGGATGCAGTGAATAGCATTTTATATGAGATGTTTCCCGATCGACTA
This sequence comes from Microcoleus sp. Pol12B3, assembly GCF_036701355.1. Taxonomy (NCBI): domain Bacteria; kingdom Bacillati; phylum Cyanobacteriota; class Cyanophyceae; order Oscillatoriales; family Microcoleaceae; genus Microcoleus; species Microcoleus sp. Pol12B3. The sequence goes on along the minus strand of NZ_JAUBQS010000020.1, from coordinate 60,767 downwards.
TTTATTAATTTTCCTACCCATGATGTCATATCGAGCGATTCTTACCGCTTGATGAGAAAAAGCAGTTTAATTTTTGTCGGTGGTACTAATTTATTGTCTTCTAACATGAACTCCTATAATCAATGGAAGGTCAATTTAATGGACTCTCTATTTATTACAGATATTACCCTAATGGGTGTGGGATGGTGGCAATACCAAAATCAGCCTAATTTATATACCAAAATTTTGTATAAACGGCTATTAAATAAAGAATATCTGCACTCAGTGAGAGACAGTTACACAGAAAAACAGCTAAAAGCGATCGGGATTAATAATGTAATTAATACTGCTTGTCCTACTATGTGGAAATTAACAGAGGAACATTGTGTCCAAATTCCTCAAGGTAAAGCAGAGTCAGTATTAGTTACTTTTACTGAGTATAATCAAAATCCTAGTTTTGATAAGCAGTTAGTGGAATTACTGAAACAGGAATATAAGTTAATTTATTACTGGACCCAACAGCCCAAAGATTATCAGTACATGAAAGATATATGTGGCGAGCGAGCGATTTATCTTAATCCTAGCTTATCAGCTTTAGATAGCGCTTTGTCTCAGTATCCCGTTGATTATGTAGGGACACGATTACACGCTGGGATTAGAGCTTTACAATATAAAAGGAGAACTTTAATTCTGTCAGTTGATAATCGCGCTACAGAAATTTCTAAAGATACTAATTTGCCAGTCGTACAAAGAAATGATTTAAACAGTGTGGCTAATTGGATTAATACTAAAAAACAAACTTTACTAAAAATCCCTTTAACAGCCATTAATGAGTGGAAAAAGCAATTTTTAGCGACTGTCAATAATTCTTAGCTAACCTCTTACGCATTTAAAATGTATATTCTAGCAAGCGAGGACGCTTACACTGCAAGGATTTCACGGTTACCCAATAACCTATTTAGATGCTTAATTAGGGCTTGGTGAAAAAGTGACCCAAGAGGAACACAAGGATGAATGAGGTAATGAAGTAACAATGATTAATAAGCTTTTTTATCCCTCATTAACCCAGCGATTATTTTTCTTAATCATCCCAGCCCCAAAAGTTATGTTTGGGAAAAATTGGACAAAAAACTCCCAAAAAATCTTTCTCAGTATCCGAGACAGATTCATCACTAAAAAAGTGATGGCTATGACAGTTTAAGCCGTATCTGCTAGTTTAGCCATGACTCGACCGATACTAAATCTCCGTTTCCCTTCTCCAAATTTACCCTCAATCGCATTCCTAATTTTCTCATTTTCTGAGGCTTGCTTTTGCACTTCTTTGCTCACATTTAATGGTGGTCTTCCTAACAGCGGTCCACTGGTTCTGATTCCTCTTTCTTTGCACCAAGCTCGGTTCTCTCTGGTTCGATAAATATTTTCTACATGAACCGATTCGGGATAAAATTCTGTGAATTCTTTGTAAGCTTCTACTTGGGGCTTGCTGGATAAGTGCAGAAAGCTTACACGGCCAGGTTATGCGATCGTGCGATAGAGAAAAGTGTGCAAGATAAACAGGTAAAATAGTACAAAACCTTTGCATTACCCAGTACGCTCGTGTACAGAAAAGCTGAGCTTGCTCCCCCCTCACCCTCCGACTTTGAACTCCCCTCATGTGGAAGGTTGTCACCAGATAACCGTTGGGTAAAAATCGCCCAACTCATCCCGTGGTCAGAATTTGAAGCAGAATATGCTAAAAACTTCCCCACAGAAATGGGGTCACCAGCCAAATCGTTTAGGATGGCATTGGGGGCATTAATCATCAAAGAAAAATTAGGAATTAGCGATCGCAAAACGGTAGAACAGATCCGGGAAAACCCCTATCTACAATACTTTATCGGTCAATCAAGCAGAGCTTAATGAACTCGCATTTGACCCATTACTATTGGTTCACTTTCGCCAAAGAATTAGTCCGAACTTAATTAATAAAGTGAACGAACGCATGGTCGAAAAAATGCGCTCCATCACCGAGCGAGCGTCAAAACCGAAAAAAAAAGAATTCGGACGCAAAAATGAGTCACTCAATCGAGGAAAGTTGATCGTAGATGCAACCTGTGCCCCAGCGGACATTAGCTATCCGAGCGACTTAGGACTATTAAACGGAACCCGAGTTTACACCGAAAAAATCATAGATATTCTCTATAAACCGCTCAAAGGTCAAATCCTGAAAAAACCAAGAACTTACCGTAATCTCGCCCGAAAAGATTACTTATTAATAGCAAAACAAATAAGACCATTACGAAAAAAACACACACAAGCAATTAAAAAAAAACTCCAATATATTAAAAAAAAACTTCGCTCATATTGAACAGCTAATTGATTCAGGTGCGAGCTTAGAATGTTTGAATAAAAAGCAATATAAAACTTTGCTAGTCCTCACAGAAGTCTATCGCCAACAACATTGGTTATTTGAAAATAACAAGCAGAGCATAGAGGATAGAAGAGTAAGTTTAAGCCAACCCCACATCCGTCCCACAGTCAGAGGGAAAGCCGAAAAAAGCGTAGAGAGGCGAGCAAAACTGTCAGCGATTTGCTTTGAAGGATATGTATTTTTATACCGGATGAGTTGGGATAATTTTAACGAATCAGTGGATTTAAAAGCCCAAGTAGAAGCTTACAAAGAATTCACAGAATTTTATCCAGAATCCGTTCATTCCGATCGTATTTATCGAACCAGAGAGAACCGAGCTTGGTGCAAAGAAAGAGGAATCAGAATCAGTAGACCGCCGCTAGGAAGACCACCATTAAATGTGAGTAAATAAGTGCAAAAGCAAGCCTCAGAAGATGAGAAAATTAGGAATGCGATTGAGGGTAAATTTGAAGAAGGGAAACGGAGATTTAGTATCGGTCGAGTCATGGCTAAACTAGCAGATACGGCTCAAACTGTCATAACCATCACTTTTTTAGTGATGAATAGACCTCTTGCAAAAGTCATTCTGAAAGGTTAAGTTCATAGTTATAGATACCTGCAATCAGGTTGAAGCGTAAACCAAATCTACGTCGGCGATTTCGGTAATGTTCCGACAGAATACGAAAAATTTTCAGTTTCCGATTGACGTGTTCAATGACAATACGTTGAGTTGCCAGAGTACGGTTTTCCTGCCGTCGAACCTTAGATAAATTAGAGCTTTTGGACTTTTTAGTAGGGATCTGACTATTGGCAAGAAGTTTCCCAATTCCTTGATAACCCTTGTCACGCCAAAGCTTCATTGTAGTGGCTAACCTGACTTTACTCGTCTTGAATAGTCACCAGGAATGCCTTCTGCCTTTACCATGAGCTATGCAGATAATTGCTCCCGTCTTTTGATTGACCACTAATGGTGACTTCAAGGTGTGATACTTTTTTTTTGCCCGAAAACACTTGTCGTTGTTTTTTTTTGGACGCTCGACTGGACTTTCGGGCGTTGCTGATTCTGGCGTATGAATAAACTTTTCACTTGATGTTACAAAACTCACTCTACTTGGCTTATAGCCATTCCGAAAACTTGAATTCATACTTGTATTCAGCAACGCCGACTTTCGGTCACATCGACCACAACCACTTCTAAAACTGAGTCAGGTTGTCGCAGTGCTTTCTTTCCGGGTAAGCTAAACCGACCTGAACGAATCAATGTATCCTCTACGTGCCTCACGATCCGGAACGCAGTCGATTCATTGATATTCCAGCTTTGAGCAATGTGAAAGTAGGTAGGGCTTGCTGAATAAGCGCCATCAGGTGGCGCTGCCTGAGTGTCGATCGGCAGAACGAGACTCAGGTGCAAGGAAAACAGATAAAATGGCACAGAACCCTTGCACCACCGTTGACACTCGTGTACCGAAAACTTGACCCAGATAGCACCCTACCAGAAAGCTTTAATTTTCCTCATGGTGGAAAATTAGCCTCAGACAACCGTTGGGTAACGATGGCCCAACTTATTCCGGGCGTCGGAATTTGAATCAGAATATGCTCAAAATTTTGCCTCATCTATAGGAGCACCCGCTAAATCTTTTCGGATGGCATTGGGGGCATTAATCATCAAAGAAAAATTAGGAACCAGCGATCGCGCTCGCGGTAGAACAAATACGGGAAAACCCATACCTACAATACTTTATTGGTCTCTCATCTTACAGCAATGAAATCCCGTTTGATGCCTCTCTATTGGTTCATTTTAGACACAGAATAAGTATCAATCTGGTCAATAAACTGAATCAAAAAATGGTGAAAAAGCTCCGAGAAGCAACCACCCCTCAATCTGAATCAAATAAAAAAGAACCAGAAGAACCGAGTGACAGTGTACTCCGAGGAAAATTACTGTTAGATGCGACCTGTGCCAGCGCCGATATTACCTATCCCACAGACATCAGCATTCTCGATCGAGCCAGGATGCAAACAGAAAAGATTGTAGATATCCTATATAAATCGATTCAAGAACTCTGCCAGAAAAAACCCCGAACCTACCGGAACAAAGCACGTAAAGACTACCTATCCATTACCAAGCAGCCCCGACCGTCGCCGAGTAAAAAAAGAACCGCGATAAAAAAAACAACTGCAATACATCAAAAGAAATCTCTGTCATATTGAAAGATTAATCGAGTTAGGAGCTAATTTAAAGAACTTGAGTAAACGGCAATACAAGCTGCTGCTGGTGTGTCATGAAGTTTACAGACAACAAGCATGGATGTACGAACACAAGACAAATAAAGTTGACGATATAATTGTAAGTTTAACACAACCCCACGTTCGTCCTATAGTTAGAGTAAAAGTAGGAAAACATACAGATTTTGGAGCTAAACTATCTGCGAGCAGCTTTGAAGTTTATGTATTTTTAGATCGAATTAGCTGGGACAAATTCAATTAATCAGGAGACTTAATCGCTAAAGTAGAAGCATTTAAAGAATTCACAGGACATTACCCAGAATCGGTTCACGTTGACAAGATTTACCGCACGCTCGACAATCTAGCGGGCGTGTAAAAAAAACGGAATTAGGATGAGTTATCCGCCCTTAGGAAGACCGCCCGCTCACGTCAGTAAAGAGAAAAAAAAGCAAGCAGCAGAAGATGAAAGAGTCCGCCAAGCAATTGAGGGAAAATTTGGGTAAGTAAAGAGAAGATTTAGCCTATATCGAGTGATGGTTAAACTCGATAATACCTCTCTAACAGCGATTGCAATTACTTTTTTGCTGATGAATCTTGTCGCAGGATTGAAAAGATTATTGTGGCTTGTTTTGTGTCAATTTTCATCAGTAACAATTGGTTACGGGTCAGCGATAATCAAAAATTATGTGTGCGGCAGCCAACTCAAACAAAAACTTAACTTGTTGGCTTGCTCGAACTTGCGATCGAACTTTTTTTGAGTTTTCTTGACTTATTCAGCAAGCCCTATTTAGTGAAACAACTGACGGTTGAGGGCGGCGTGATTTCTAAATCCGAATCTCAGTTATTAATGAATGCGCTTTCTTTGCGGAACGCTATTGCTCATGGGTTTAAAACTACACAACTTGCGCAAAATTCTGTGTGCGAACTGATTTAGGTTACAGAGAAAATATTGAAAGATAATACGGCGGTTGTGTAAAGCAAAAAGGTTGGGTTTCCTTTTGTTAACCCAACCTATTAATAATGTAATGAAATCAAACTTCAGAGTTTAGCCTTGATTCACCACAGTCGGTTTTAAACTTTCCTGTGACTTCGATCGATCTAAACCATTTTGAACTTCCACAGATTCCTTAATCGGTTTCCGAGATTCAATTAAACTCAAAGCTTTGTTGACACTTTCAGGTAAAATCACTACCAAACTGCCGGCCGGCGCCTCATCTAAAGCCTTGTTAACGGCCGTTGTTTCGTCGAGAATCAACTCGTATTCAACTTGAGATTTGTTTGCGGTTCCTGCAGAAATTGCCTCTGCAATTCCCTGGCAAATTAACTGTGCCACAGCACCGGGTTCTCGCCCGCGCCTGTCAATATCTTCCTTGACAAGAATGCGATCGAACATCTCGGCCGAAAGTTTGCCCAGCGTGACAAAATCTTCATCTCGCCGGTCTCCGGGGGCCCCGACAACCCCGATCCGCAGTCCCTGCCAATTCAGCACGAAACTGCCCAAAGCTTTGTAGCTGTGGGGGTTGTGGGCGTAGTCGAGCAAAGCGTGATAGTTGCCCAATTTAAACAAATTCATCCGTCCGGGAGTTTGACCTACCGATGCTTGGAAGCTTGACAAAGCAGATCGAATATCTTCTATTTTCACTCCTTGGGCAAAAGCCGCCAAACAAGCTGCTAAAGCATTAGCAATCATAAACGGCGCGCGCCCGCCCATCGTCAGCGGCACGTTCACAGCCTGCTCAATTCTCAGCGTCCAATCGCCTTTCAATATCGACAAATACCCATTTTCGTAAATCGCTGCCAGCCCGCCTGCAGCGGTATGTTTGGCAACCAGTTCGTTGTCCGGGTTCATCGAAAAATATGCAATTTGAGCCTTGACACGCTGCGCCATTTGTGATACTAGCGGGTCGTCGGCATTTAAAACAGCATAGCCTTTGGGCATTACCGACTCGACGAGGACGCTCTTGAGTTTGGCCAATTGTTCCACGGTGTCGATGTCGCCAATTCCCAAGTGATCGGCCGCGACGTTCAAGACGACGCCGACATCGCACTGATCGAAGCCGAGGCCCGATCGCAAAATTCCGCCTCTAGCCGTTTCCAGCACCGCTACTTCTACCGTCGGGTCAGACAAAATCAATTGAGCACTCTGCGGCCCGGTATTGTCTCCGCTTTCGACCAAATAATCGCCGATGTAAGTGCCGTCGGTAGTCGTGTACCCGGTAATCTGACCGGTCTGCTTGACAATGTGGGCAAGCAGGCGAGTGGTTGTAGTTTTGCCGTTGGTTCCCGTTACCGCTAAAATTGGCACCCGGCTGGGTTGAGGCGAGGGGAAAAGCATATCGAAGACAGCGCCGGCGACGTTGCGGGGCAAACCCTGACTCGGGGCGACGTGCATTCTGAAACCCGGTGCTGCGTTGACTTCGACGATGACGCCGTTGACATCGCGCAGCGGTTGGGAGATGTCGGGAGTTACTACGTCAATGCCGGCGATGTCCAAACCGATAATTTTGGCGACTCTAGAAAACAGCCAGACGTTTTCCGGGTGGATTTCGTCGGTGCGATCGACTGCAATTCCACCGGTACTCAAGTTTGCTGTCGCGCGCAAAAATACTCTTTCGCCGGCAGGCACTACGGAGTCCATCGCGTATCCTTGTTTTTGCAGCAAATCCAGGGACAATTTGTCGATCGTGATCCGGGTGAGTACGTTGTCGTGTCCGTCTCCTCGCTGCGGGTCGCGGTTTACTTCTTCAATAAGCTGTTCTACTGTAGACCTGCCGTTGCCTACGACGTTAGCCGGGACTCGTTCTGCGACTGCTATTACTTGCCCGTTGACTACCAATACTCTGTGGTCGCGGCCGACGTAATAGCGCTCGACTATCACACTTTTTGTTTTTGATGCCGCGCTGGCTAAGTCGTAGGCTTCTTCTGCTGCTTCCCAGGAATTGATGTCGATCGTAATGCCGCGGCCGTGGTTGCCGTCTAGGGGTTTGAGGACGATCGGATAACCGCCGACATCTTCGATCGCCCCGCGCAGTTCATCCAAATAATGAATCACCGTCCCTCTGGGAACCGGCACGCCGGCGCTGGCGAGGATATTTTTGGTACCTTCCTTGTCACAGGCAAGTTCTACCCCCAAAACTCCCGTCCGGTTGCTCAGAGTTGCCTGAATCCGCTTTTGGTGAACCCCGTAGCCAAGTTGAATCATAAACCGGGCGCTCAAAGGTATCCAAGGAATGCCGCGCGCTTCTGCTTCCTTAATCAGTGTTTCCGTGCTCGGCCCCAGGGCCGCCGACGCAGCAAACTCTCTCAGGTCTCTCAAATCTTGAACTAATTCTGCTGCTGGATAAGTGCCTGTCTCGGCAATGCTTTGGCACATCCGCACGCCTGCCCGGGCTGCATAGCGACCGGCTTGTTCGTGTTGATACTCGATTACTACTTGGTAAATGCCTGGGGTCGCAGTCTCGCGGGTGCGACCGAACCCGACCGGCATTCCTGCCATTTCCTGAAGTTCTAGGGCCACGTGTTCGATTACGTGTCCCATCATTGTTCCTTCTCTGACTCTTTGCAGGAATCCTCCCTGATGGCCTGGAGAACAGTGATGGTCGTTCAAACTCGGAAGTGCGGCGATCAACCCTTCATAGAAGCCAGGAATTTCCGAGGTGTTTTTATCTGCCCACTCCTCTAAATCCAGACGCATCAGGACGAGTTTCTGGCGTCGGATGCTCCAGTAGTTGGGGCCGCGTAAGGTCTGGATTTTAAGTATTTTCATGGCATTTAGAGGGGTATGGGGCGCGAAATCTTATAGATAATTGGAGCATTTATTCAATTTCGATCTAGATTGCTCGATCGACTGTTCGCTACGAACAGTTTGGGAGTGAATTTCCAGTTATGAGCTACCCAATTGAAAATTCATGCCCCTACGATCTGCTAAAAACAAGTACAGATCCATGGCTAGCAAAAACTCAAAGCCCGAAGTTAGAATTTTCTGTGATTCTGCCTCCTGGGGTCAGCCCGTGGCTGGTTCGGAATCTATTCTATTGTTGTATCCATGATTCGGCCGGAATGCCGCCTAATTTCTGCCGAATCAATGACAAGAGATGTTCTACGTTAGTTGGCTGTGCGGCATTCGGGGGGCCAGCCAGACTCGGAACAGGCTCCCGATGGCATTGGTTTGCCGAGGGGCATATTGTAGCAATCTCCATGACACAGAACGTGCAAGCGCATATTGAACAGACTTAAGGGTTCTGTCGCTCCTACCATAGACTCATTGGTATAAAAATTTTCCCTAGAATCAACGATAGTCACAGTGCCTTTACCGAGAATTTTCATAGTATCGTCTCCCTCAAACAACGCGCAGGTGTCTTCGTCAATACCAATAGCGAGGCGATCGGGATGGCTTGCCACCGCCGACAGCAAGCGAGCCATGCGGTTGCGATTGTGAAAATGCTGGTCTACGATGATCTCAGGAATAATGTTAAGTCCGTTTGCCATATCTACTAAAGAGCGGTTCGGTGACGCGCCACTTCCGCCGCCTGCAATCATGTGATATCCCATCACCGCAGCACCCGCGCTGGTACCGGCGAGGGTAATCTTGCCTTCTATAGTTTCTTTGCGAATTTTCTCCATCAGCGGGGTGTCCGCCAGCAGCCCGCAGAGCCTCAGTTGGTCGCCGCCTGTGATGAATACGCCCGTACAATCTTCTAAGTAATCTTTCCAGACGGGGTTTTCGGCTTGTTCGCGTTCGCGGATGTCCACTACTTTGACTGCGCTAACACCCATTTCCTCAAATATGGTGCGGTAGCGGTTGCTAATTCCTTCGGGATCTCTCGAGGCGCAGGGAACGATCGCCAGCCGAGCGTTTGCACCCCCAGCACGGCAAAAAAAGGTGTTCAAAATCTCTCGCCCGTGAACTTTGTCTTCGGCTCCCCCGATGACCATAATCGAGGTTTTCGTGCGCTGGGGAATATTATGTTCAAGGGCTTGAGATGTCAACTGCTGCATGGTGTGTCTTCCTCTGTTGGATGTGAAATTCAATTTTGCCGTTGCTGTGGGTACAATAGGGCTTTTTAAGAATAAATTTTTGTTGGTGCGAGTGAGGTGCGATCGCCGATCGCGCGATCCCGCAGTGGTTTGGCGGCGAGTTTGCTTGCAGTCGCTGTCATGAAAAACTTATTTATTGTTGTACAAAACGGGCCCGCCGACAAAGGAAGAGAATTTAACTTGCAAAAATTTTCAGAAATTATAAGAAATTATAAAGAATAAAGCAATTACTGAAAACTGAACTCCCCCTAAGGGTCAAACTAGAGGTGATGTATCAATAAAATTCCAATAATTGTGCGCTTTGACGTAGTTACCTTATTTCCAGAATTTTTCCGGGCTCCCCTAGAGTCGGGACTGATGGGCAAAGCCTTAGCTAAAAAGATTGCTGAGGTGAATTTTGTCAATCCCCGCGATTTTACCACAGACAAACACCAGCGAGTCGATGACGAGCCTTACGGGGGCGGAGTGGGGATGCTGATGAAGCCGGAACCGATTTTTGCTGCGGTGGAGTCGCTGCCGGTTTTGCCGCGGCGGGAGGTGATTTTGCTGACTCCCCAGGGGGAACCGATGCAGCAGGGGATGTTTCGGGAGTTGGCGGTCGATCGCGATCAGTTGGTGTTGATTTGCGGTCATTATGAAGGTGTGGACGATCGAGTGCTGCATTTAGTCACTCGCGAGGTATCTTTGGGGGATTTTGTACTCACGGGGGGTGAAATTCCGGCTTTGGCTTTGATAAATGGGGTTTTGCGATTGCTGCGGGGAACTGTTGCCAAGGAAGATTCCCTAAAGTTTGAGAGTTTTGAGGACGGACTTTTGGATTATCCCCAGTACACTCGACCGGCGGATTTTCGGGGATTGAAGGTGCCCGACGTGTTGCTGTCTGGTAATCACGCAGAAATTGCTCGCTGGCGCAGGGAACAGCAAATTGAAAGAACTAGATCGCGCCGATCGGATTTGTACGATCGGTGGTTGCAGGAGAGGGAAGAATAAGGTTTGAGGAGGTAGCCGTTATTAGTTGGATCTTCAGGGATGATTAGCACTTTAAAGCTAATAGAACTCCCCAGGCAGCACTAACTTACTGTTTTGCTTATTGAAGCTTTCAAGCCTTCAGCAGCTAAAAGATGTCTTAGTCGATCGGTCTCACATTTAGTTCCGACAAAAACAGAACCAGGCATCTTCTTTTTTAACTTCATCGCTTCAGCTAATGACAATTCCATAGCCTGACGCAGGATTTTTGTTACAACTGTTGCGCCTTGTTTTTTTTCCAATACAATCAAGTTCCAAGTCCCTTCTTTTGCTAAAATCTCTTTTGTCATTTTGTTAGGTATAGTATCAGTATTATCTAACTCGATTGCCTCCCCGCAATAAGGACAACTATAAGATAGATGCCAGACAACTTTTTTGTCGAAGACAGACTGACCAACCGACATTTATATGTCTTTGCTACAATTACCGCAAAGTCCGTAAATCAAGACCATTATTTTTCAGCTATCTCCTCACAAATATGAAATAATTGTTTTTTGCTATACTTCCCAAACCTCAATTTTACATGAACATCCGCATCGGCAACGGCTACGACATTCACTGCTTAGTCCCAGAACGCCCCCTCATCCTCGGCGGCGTCCACATTCCTCACGAATTAGGATTGCTCGGTCACAGCGACGCAGACGTGCTCACTCATGCGATTATGGACGCGATGCTCGGAGCTCTCAGCTTAGGAGATATCGGTCTGTATTTCCCGCCGGCTGACTCGAAATGGAAAGGTGCTGATAGTCTCGTATTGCTGGCACAAGTCAATCAGTTAATATTAGATAAAGGCTGGGAAATCGGGAATATTGATTCGGTGGTGGTGGCAGAACGTCCAAAGCTGAAACCGCATATTGAGCAAATGCGCGATCGGCTTTCTTCCGTCCTACAATTAAAACCCGACCAAATCGGCATCAAAGCTACTACAAACGAAAAGTTAGGGCCGGTGGGGAGAGAAGAAGGAATCGCGGCCTATGCTGTAGTTTTGTTAGTGCTAAAATAGAACTTTAATCTACGTTTTAGGAAGGCCAAAACCATGCAAACTGAAACCTTGGATTTAGAGTTACCCATAGACGCAGATATTATCGCATTGGATAAGGACGATCGCATAGTCGCGCTAATCGAGGTCAAAATTATTCAAGCTCAAGAAACAGCAGCAAAAAAGCAGAGGATTGCTGATTACATGATTTCTTGGATGAAAGCTGCGTTAGCTAAGATGTCGGAACAACGCACAGTCATTCCCTATGCTATGTTGGTTGACACCGAACAAATTCGGATTTTCCAATGGGACGGCGTGAATTTATCTGAACCTGTTTGCTCTCTAAACACGGGTGAAATACTTCGTTATTATCAGCCTGACTTTGGTAGCAAAGGGATATTTGGACATACGATTGAAACGCTGGTAGAAGCGTGGCTGCATGACTTGGTTTATCACTGGAATTCAGAAATTCCCCCAGCGTCTGAACAGATAGCAGCAATCGGTTTGCTGCCGCTGCTAGCAGGTGGAACAACAAAATCCGGAGTGAAATTAGGTGGCAATTCTATATATCGAGACCAATTTTTTGATGAGTATTGCTACAGGGCGCGAGGCTGAAGCAATTATGTTGCTGCGGGATTTATCATCATCAGTTCAGTTGGTTATACCCAGCATTTGTTATATGGAGTCTCTATCGGCTTTAGAGGACGACTTGAAGCGACAAAAGTATTTTAAGGAACAGCTAGGGCGTCAAATCAGTGAAACAAAGCGAGATGTGAGATCTGAACAGGTCGCATCTCTATCTTTGCACCTAGAACAGTCATTGATTTACTATAGCAATCGAATAGATAAAATTCAATTTCGATTGCGTGAAGCAATTTATATGCTGTCGCAAAATGCAGAAATGATTGTATTAAATACAGAGATTATCGAAGCCAGCTTAAACACAACTATCATCGAAAAAGACCCAACAGACAATTTGATTTTACACTATATCTTGAGTCATGCCCGCTTGCACCCCACAGAAACCAAAGCATTTCTAAGTGGCAACGTCAAAGAATTGCGCAAACTACCAGAAGTTCAATATGCTTTGGAGGAAGTAGGGATAACCAAGTATTTTTCACGCACTGAAGACTTTCTCGGTTGGTTACAATCTCAGTCATAGTTGCACGCAGGTGGTAAACTAAAAAATTATGAAAATTTCTATGATGTTACATTCAAGACTGCGCTGGCTGGCGATTTTACTTGTGGCAATTGCCACTATAACTCTGTCTGCGTGCACTCCAGCCCGATCGACGAACTTAGCAAACAGACTCATCGTTCCTACCCCCAGCGGCCCAGCTACCTTTAACTACCCGCTAAATCAATCTGCATACAGCGTCTTTGGCTATATGTACGAGGGATTGATCAACGAAAACGGCTTGACATCGGAGCTAGAACCCGGTTTAGCCGAGTCGTGGGAAGTTTCTAAAGATGGCAAAAAGATTGTCTTCACCCTGCGAGAGGGGTTGAAATGGTCGGACGGCGAACCGATGACTACTGATGACATTATCTTTAGCTATGAAAAGATTTATTTCAATGACAAAATCCCTAGCGGTTTGAAAGATACTCTGAGGGTTGGCATGAGTCGCCAATTCCCAACAGTTAAAAAAATAGACAGCCGCCGTGTTGAATTTTCCGTTGCAGAACCCTTTGCTCCATTTATTAGATATGCTGGGGGAATCCCAATTTTACCAGCTCATATTTTACAGGAAGCTGTCGAAAATACAGATGCCGACGGCAAACCTAAATTCCTGACTACTTGGGGGACGGATACTGACCCTAAAAAAATTGTGGGGAATGGTCAATATCGAATGCTGAGCTACACTCCCAATCAGCGCGTGGTTTTGGAAAGAAATCCGTATTTTTGGCGCAAAGATGCTGAGGGAAATGTCCAGCCTTACATCCAGCAAATTGTTTGGCAAATTATCGAAAATACTGATAATCAACTGCTGAATTTTCGATCGGGCGATTTGGATACTCTAAACGTGGAGCCGGAAGTGTTTCCCCTACTGAAACGGGAGGAAAAACGCGGCAAATATACGGTCTTCAACGGCGGCCCGGATACAGGCAGCGTGTTTATGTGTTTCAATCTGAATAAGGGGCGCAATGCTCAAAATCAGCCGTTTGTAGACCCGGTTAAGTCTCGCTGGTTCGCGAGTAAAGAATTTCGGCAGGCGATCGCCTACGGCATCAACCGCGAGGCGATGACTAACAATATTTATCGCGGACTTGGCGCGCCGCTGCATTCCCCAATCCCGGCGCAAAGTCCGTTCTACCTGTCCCCAGAACAGGGATTGAAAACTTATAGTTACGATTTGGAAAAAGCCAAAGAGTTGCTGTTAAGTGCTGGTTTCAAATATAACAGTGAGGGACAATTATTGGATGCAGATAGCAACAAAGTGCGATTTACTTTGTTGATGGCTGCGGGCAAAAAAGTTCGGGAACAAATGGGAACACAGATTAAGCAAGATTTAGGCAAACTGGGGATGCAAATTGATACGCAGTTCCTGAGTTTTAACACTTATGTGGAAAAACTGCGATTGACGCGGAATTGGGATACTTACCTCGGTGGTTTTACGGGAGGTACTGAACCGCACAGCGGCTACAATATTTGGTCAGTCAATGGAACTTTGCACAGTTTCAACCAGGGTCCGCAATCCGGAGAACCCCCGATTAAGGGTTGGAAAGTTGATGACTGGGAGCAGAAAATCGATGACCTTTACGTGAAAGCTTCCCAGGAGCTGGATGAGGCGAAGCGCAAGGAGCTTTATGGAGAAACGCAGCGGATTATAGCAGAACAAGTGCCTTTTCTTTATATGGTGAATCCGCTGACTTTTGAGGCGGTACGCGATCGCGTTTCGGGAATTCGCTACAGTGCCCTGGGCGGTGCTTTCTGGAATTTGTACGAGCTGAAAATTGCAGAATAGTCAGTTATTATTGGTTATTTGTTAGTTGTTATTGGTTATTTTTTACTAATGATAACGGACAACTGACAACTGACAACTGACAACGGATAACGGACAACTGACAACTGACTAATATTTATGGAACCTGACATTTTACAGAAGTTACTCGAATCAGTTGCCGCAGGCGATATTAGCCCGATCGCAGCTTTGGATAAATTAAAGCATTTTGACTTTGAACAAGTCGGCGATTTTGCCAAAATTGACCACCACCGTACTTTAAGAACTGGTTTTCCTGAAGTAATTTGGGGACCGGGGAAAACGCCCGACCAAATTGTTGAGATTATCGAGGCGATGCGCGGGCGAAATTATGCGGTGATGGCGACACGAATCGAACCGAAAGTTTTCGAGCAATTGCAACAAAAAATACCAGATTTGTGCTACTACCAAAAGGCTCGAATTTGTGCAATTTCTCCTAATTCCCCAACTCCGCAGCATTCGGGTACTGTGACTATTATCAGTGCGGGAACGGCGGATTTGCCTGTAGCGGAAGAGGCGGCAATTACTGCGGAACTTTGCGGTTTTCAGGTGCGACGTTTGTGGGATGTCGGAGTTGCCGGCATTCACCGCTTGCTGAGCAACCGGCACGTGATTGCCGGTGCTGATGTGTTGATTGCGGTTGCGGGTATGGAAGGCGCTTTGGCGAGTGTGGTTGCGGGTTTGGCAGATTGTCCTGTGATTGCTGTGCCGACAAGTGTGGGTTACGGCGCGAGTTTTGGCGGGATTGCTCCTCTTTTAACTATGCTCAATTCTTGTGCGGCTGGTGTGGGTGTGGTGAATATTGATAATGGGTTTGGGGCGGCGATTTTGGCTTGTCAAATTCTGAGAACTGCTGGCAGAGTGGGGAGAATCAAAGAGGGGGAGAATGGGAGAGAGGGGGAATAGTTACAAACCCCCTCGATTAGATAAGACTAAAGCCAACTATCACACGACGATCGATTTTTAGGGTGCATCTTGCACCATTCTCAACAACAGGCTTTCCGGCCTGTTACACAAAGAGTGAGTTTTCTTGTGGGGTGGGCATCCTGCCCGCTAAAAAACCTCATTGAAAATGGTGCAACATCTCAGGTGCGTCAGACTCCGTTATTGAAAGATTATTGAAGATTACGGGTAGTAGAGCACCTTACTATCTATGCCAGTGGCGTCCAGGACTGCCAGACTCGGCGGTTGAAACCGCGTTTACACTTCCCTCTCGTCCCAGCAGAGGGCGACTAAAAATACAGGAGGTATTATTGCCGGATTTGATATTACTTGCTGCCCAGCCAAATCGGATAAGCAGAAGAATCCTCAGCTTTTAACTTTTGCGCCTGATAACTCTTGCTAGTCCAACTAGCTACTGTTTGCAGGCTTTCTGTCAAACAACTTTCACTGCCAAACGCTTCAAATCCCAAAGTCCACCACGCGCTGCCGTTAATGTTCAACTGAGTAAGTTCCACGGTGCAACCTTGGGGAATTGGGGCTTCCACAGGCACAGACATCAGGGAACCAGGGGTCGAAACTTGATAAAGACGCTGCGCTCGCTTTTTCTTGACTGCCACCCACTTTCCTGTCGCCACAATATCCGCTGGTATCGGCGCTATCGTGTCCGCACAAACCCACTTCAGCCACTTTTCGGCTTTGCCTTCCCAGCGGTTGCCGAACTGCATCGTCCCCAACTCTCCCTGACGCCACTTTACCTCCAAGGTTTTCCCACGCAGCTTCACTCCCAAGTAGTCGCAGCTTGGTACTAGCAAATATATGTCTTCCCGCTCTTCAGGAGGCGAAAGATACCCGCCGAGACTCTCGCTTCCAAACCATTGATTGATCGATTTTGGCAGTGCACCGCTATAAAACCACCGCATTTCCAGACTGGCCCGCATAAATTTTTCCTCCGTTCCACAATTTTCGTCAAACCCAGACTGGATTTGCCATACACCATCGACTTTTGTGCCTCTCCACTCTATCCTCCCCCCTCCGGGGCCCAGAGTCTACCCACAGTCCTACCATTTTAGATTTTAGATTTTAGATTTTAGATTGGGGAAAGACTTACTCTATAAGGGTTTAGAGCTTGCCTGCAGTTGCATTTTTTTACTGGTGTCAGATCGAGGTCTTTAAAAAAAATTTCTCACAATCCTTTACATATCTTCACAAGTCTGTTACATTTATTTACAGTACACTAAAAACCATTTAGGAAAAAAACATGAGTAACAGAGGCTTAATGCTGGACGACCAAGGCAAAATGAACAATTTTGCGATCGAGCCGCAAGTATACGTCGATGACGAACCCCGCACTGGCTTTACCCCCTACGCAGAACGCTTAAACGGCCGCCTAGCCATGATTGGCTTTGTTTCTCTCTTGGCTTTAGAAGTTTCGACCAAGCACGGGCTGATTAGCTGGCTGACTCACCTGTAATGATTTTGTTAACAATTAAACTATATGGCTATGGATCGCTGGCGGTACACAAACAGCGATCCATAGCTTAACTATTTTGAGGGGCAAGGTTTGATGAGACAATTAAAATTAAATATTTTTGTTTTACCCTACTTGTAAAAAGAATGCTCAAACGAATTGCGGCAATACTTCTGGTGGTTCTAAGCCTCACCTTGACAGGTTGTGTGTCTAAAGTCACCGGACTCAAAAGCTACGTTGATACTGGCGACGGCTATCAATTTCTCTATCCTAACGGCTGGCTGCCGATCGCGGTTTCTAACGGGCCCGATGTGGTCTTCCGCGATTTGATTCAGCAAACCGAGAACGTCAGCGTGGTAATCAGTCCAGTCGCGGGGGGCAAAACTCTGGCGGATTTGGGAACGCCGACGGATGTGGGATACAAGCTCAGCAAAAGTGCCATCGCCCCGAGTGATTCCGGCCGCGAAGCTGAATTAGTCAATGCAGAAGCTCGTGAATCGCGATCGAAAAACTATTACATTTTAGAATACGCCGTTAAGTTACCAAACCAAGAACGGCACAACTTAGCGAGTGTAGCCGTCAGCCGCGGCAAACTTTTTACGCTTAACGTTTCCACTACCGAAGAACGCTGGCCCAAAGTAAAAGAAGCTTTTGAGAAAGTTGTTAAATCTTTCTCTGTTTATTAGTAGGTTAAAAAGTAATTGGGAATGGGGAATGAGGCATGGGCATTGGGGATGGGGAATAGTTTCTTTTTCTTCCTTCTTACCTTTTCTTTCTTCCTTCTTCCTTCTTCCTTCTTCCTTCTTCCTTCTTAACTTATTATGAAAATTCCAACTTTTGTATTAGCTTCAGCTTCTCCAGCACGCCGTCGCCTCCTAGAAAATGCTGGCATTCAAGCTGTGATTTGCCCCAGCGACTTTGATGAAGGGCAAATACAAATGAGGGATGCCACTAATTTAGTGCAGGTTTTAGCAGAGGGAAAAGCTGAGGCTGTAGCTAAGTTTTTACTGGCTAATTCTCACGCGCAAATCCCCAATCCCAAATCTTGTTTGGTGTTGGGATGCGATTCAATTTTGCTCATAGATGGCGAAATTCACGGCAAACCCAAGGATGCGGAAGAAGCAATCTCGCGCTGGCAGAAAATGCGCGGTAAGGTGGGCGAACTCTATACGGGTCATGCTTTAATTGATACTAGATTCGATGACTTTGGTGAGGCTAGGTCGCGATCGGTCATTCGCTGCCAAGTTACAAAAGTTCATTTTGCGGAAGTTACCTCGCGCCAAATAGCGGCTTACGTCGCTACCGGAGAACCCTTAGCCTGTGCAGGGTGTTTTGCACTCGAAGGTAAAGGCGGCTTTTTTGTGGAACAAATCGAAGGATGTCACACAAATGTGATTGGTTTGAGCTTACCTCTACTGCGGCAAATGCTCACCGAAATGGGATATGATGTGGCGGATTTCTGGCAACCTTAAAGTTTGGTGGACAGGGGACAATTTACATGGCCCATAATCTCAGAAATCGGGAGGCACAGCAACAGTGAAATGCGTTCCCAGGCATCGCCTAGGAAGAGTATGAATTTTGCCTTTCCTCTTGTGGAATGGCCGTTTCGCCCGTCCGTGCTATGCAAATTAGCCTTGCCCACCAGTTGGTAATTATCCTAGAGCGATCGCCCCCTCCGATACAGATATAAACTGAAGTTGATCCGGCGAAACCTCCTTCACCAAACCCAAGATATTGCCGGTGCTAGCTTCTCTAATCACCGTCGCCTTAGTATTCAACAGTCTAAACTCCAGAGTTTGAGGGGTTCCCGGAGGATAAGGCCCGCTAGTGTCGTAAGCTCTGGCATCACCAATTGTTAAAAACCTTTCGCTCAAAGCAATATCATTTCGCGTCAATCCTCCCGCCAATCCAATTACATCACCTTCAGCCGGATTGTAATCGAGAATAAAATCTGCAGGCACTTCATCTACATCAAAATTTCCACTAGGAGGCGGTTGAAGCGAACCAATTTCCCCCGAAGTTGCTCCCACTTCTGTGCGGAGAACAAACAAATCTGCGCCTTCACTTCCCCAAAGTCTATCAATTCCAGCATCACCGATTAGAGTATCGTTTCCACTCTCTCCTACTACAGCATCATTCCCTTTTCCGCCCCGAATAAAGTCATTGGCCGTGCCTCCATAAACGTAGTCATCACCTTGATCTCCGCTGACAAAATCGCTGGCACATTCTCCATAAAGAATGTCAAAATCTTGGCCGCCGCGAATAGTATCGCTGCCGCAACCTCCGATTAAAGTATCTGTGCCACTGTTACCGTTCATCAGTTCCGCACCACCTGAACCTCTGACAAAATCGTTGCCAGCTAAGGCCCGCAAACCTCCGGGAGTATTCCGCAGAATTCCATTTGCTAATTGAAATACGTCGTCAGTGGGAGTTAAGTCAAAAAAGTTGGGGTCGCTGGCTGGATTTGGCAATGGCCCTGTGAGTAATTTGGTGTTTGGGGGATCAGCAATAATTGGGTCTGAATTTTCAGCTAATGCTCTAATTTCTCCGAGATTTGTTTCTAACATCCTAGTTTTCTCCTTTTTTGATTGACTTGGTTGACATTCTGACTTTAACAAAGGTTCCAATTAAGAAATCTGCGGGAATCTGGGGTTAAAACAATCAAATTACTGTCAAACTTGCCGGAGGTCTTTATTCAACAAGCCTAGGTTATTGACACCAATCTGCTCGTCCAAATCCGCAAATATTTTGAACTGTGTACCAATAATTCTGGGGATCGCGTACTCTATTACCCGTCAGCAGTCAGCGTGGGAAAACCCAGAGACTGCTAATTGTCATGAAACCTTGAGTTAAGTCGGGAATAATTAATATGCTAGACACTGCGATCGAATCTATTCAAGCCAGAGAAATCCTCGACTCCCGCGGCCGCCCCACCATTGAAGCTGAAGTTTACCTAGCCAACGGTGTTGTGGGGCTCGCCCAAGTCCCCAGCGGCGCCTCTACAGGCTCTTTTGAAGCCCACGAACTCCGCGACGACGACAAAAGCCGTTACGGCGGTAAAGGCGTCCTGAAAGCCGTCTCTAACGTCGAGCACAAAATTGCCCCCGCTTTGGCTAATCTCGATGCGATCGACCAAGCACTCGTAGACAAAACCATGATTGACTTGGACGGTTCCCCTAACAAATCCCACCTCGGCGCAAATGCCATTCTCGGAGTCTCCTTAGCCACAGCAAAGGCGGCCGCCGAAACTTTAGGACTCCCCCTTTACCGCTACTTGGGCGGCCCCTTAGCTAACGTTTTACCCGTGCCTTTGATGAACGTGATCAACGGGGGATCTCACGCTAACAATAATGTCGACATTCAAGAATTTATGATTGTCCCTGTGGGTGCGCCTTCTTTTAAAGAAGCTTTACGCTGGGGTGCAGAGGTATTTGAATCCTTGAGTAAAGTCTTAAAAGCTGAGGGTTTGCTGACTGGTGTGGGTGATGAAGGCGGTTTTGCGCCTAATCTGAAATCCAATCAAGCAGCTTTGGATTTGTTGATTGCAGCTATTGAAAAAGCTGGCTACAAACCGGGTGAACAAGTTGCTTTGGCTTTGGATGTTGCTGCTAGCGAATTTTACAAAGATGGGCAGTACACTTACGACGGTGTGGCTCATTCGCCGGCAGAATTAATCGATTATTTGGATGGTTTGGTGAGTCAATATCCGATTATTTCGATTGAAGATGGTTTGCACGAAGACGATTGGGACAGTTGGGTAGCGCTGACGCAGAAAATGGGCAGCAAAGTTCAGTTGGTAGGTGACGATTTGTTTGTTACTAATCGCACGCGGCTGCAAAAAGGAATTGATTTGAAAGCTAGCAATTCGATTTTGATTAAGCTGAATCAAATTGGTTCTTTGACAGAGACTTTGGATACGATCGACCTGGGCAAGCGGAACAGCTATCGAGCAGTCATCAGCCACCGTTCCGGTGAAACTGAAGATACCACAATTGCCGATTTAGCGGTAGCGACTCGCGCCGGTCAAATCAAGACTGGTTCTTTGTGTCGCAGCGAACGAGTTGCCAAATATAACCGTTTATTGCGGATTGAAGACCAATTGGGCGATCGGGCAATTTATGCTGGGTCGATCGGTTACGGACCTAAATAACACTTGGTAATTGGTAATTGGGAATGGGTAATTGGTAATCGGTAATCGGTTAGTTTTTAATTTTCATTACCAATGCCCAATGCCCAATGCCCAATGCCCAATTACCAATTAAGGATAGAAAGCCAATTGTGGCAAGCCCAAAGTTTCTTCCCAGCCCATCATCAAGTTCATGCACTGGATGCCTTGACCGGCTTGTCCCTTAATTAAATTGTCGATCGCCGACAGTACAATCACCCTGTCAGTACGCGGATCGACTTCGATGCCGATGTAACAAAGATTCGTACCACAAGCCCATTTTGTTTGCGGATAAACTCCAGCAGGCAACACTTTTACCCAAGGACAATTGCGGTAAAAAGCGCTGAAAATTGTGATTAAATCTTCCCGCACCAAACCTGGATCGCGCAAAGTTGCATAAACAGTCGCCAGAATTCCGCGCACCATCGGAATTAGGTGGGGAGTAAACTGAACTTTAATATCGTGTCCCGCTAAATCGCTGCAAATTTGCTCGATTTCTGGCGTGTGACGGTGGCGGCCAACGCCGTAAGCACCCAGAGAACCCTCTGCTTCAGCTAATAAGAGATTAACTTCGGCTTTCCGGCCCCCTCCCGAAGCACCGGATTTGGCGTCTATAATTGCTGTTTCTGGCACAATGAGGCCTTGTTTTAGCAAAGGTGCCAGGGCTAACAAACTAGCAGTGACGTAGCAGCCCGCACAGCCTACTAACTGAGCGTCTTTAATTCGATCGCGATACAATTCTGGCAAACCGTAAACAGCCGTTGCAGCCACTGATGAGTCCGATCGCTCGCCGCCGTACCAAGCTTTGTAAGTTTCCAGATTTTCAAATCTGTAGTCAGCCGACAAATCCAAGACTTTACAGCCTTTTTCGAGCAGCGTCGGTGCCATTTTGCAAGCTAAACCGTTCGGCAGCGACAGAAACACAACTTCACATTTTGCCGCTATTTTGTCTAAGTCGATCGCCTCCACAGTCAAGTCAATGCAGTTAGTCAAATGCGGATAAAGGCTGGAAAAAGGTTTTCCCGCACTGCTATCCCCACCCAAATACACTACTTCAGCCGCTGGGTGATCCGCCAGCAGTCGCACAAGTTGCACGCCGCCGTACCCTGAAGCGCCGATAATTCCTACAGGCACACGTCCAACATCTCCCATTTTCCTTTATCCCCTCAGCCGTTGAAGTCAAAAACGCTTGAACTTTTGCTGCATTGTAGTACCAAACGCCAACTTTGGTGGCAAAGAATTGTGTTGTTTTGTGTTGGAGGTGCATTTTTGTTAATTTTCGGCTGTTTGACCCCGCCCAAAAACGGATGGAAAGCCCGGACTCCTTTCCTGGAGAGTCCCAAACTTGAGACCAAAGTTCCATCTTCCAAATTCAAAGGTGCAAGTAAATCTAAAATCTAAAATCTAAAATCGACTGACCGATCGCCAAAACCCTAAAATTAACAAACTGATGTGCGATCGTGCTATAAAAAAACTTACTTTAACCCATCCACAAACCGGAGATTAAAATTTTTCCCTCTTGCCTCTTGTCTCTTGCTTCTTCCCTCTTGCTTGTTCCCTCTTCCGTCTTCCCCCTTCCTTCTTCCTACCTATGGGCATAGTTGTAGAAAACGTATCAAAACAGTTTGGCAGTTTCCAAGCACTCGATCGAGTCAGCTTAGAAATTGAATCGGGTTCCCTAGTCGCATTGCTGGGCCCGTCTGGTTCAGGCAAGTCTACACTGCTGCGACTGATTGCCGGTTTAGAAATGCCCGACTCCGGCAAAATCTGGCTAACAGGCCAGGATGCCACCAATACTAGCGTCCAAGACCGCAAAATTGGGTTCGTGTTTCAGCACTACGCGCTATTCAAGCACATGACAGTGCGAAAAAACATCGCTTTCGGGATGCAAATTCAGAAAACACCACCCGCGAAAGTCAAATCGCGGGTAGAAGAATTGTTGAATTTAGTGCAATTGGCAGGATTGGGCGATAGATACCCGTCGCAACTTTCAGGAGGCCAGCGGCAGCGGGTGGCCCTCGCCAGAGCCCTGGCTGTGGAACCGAAAGTGTTACTGCTAGACGAACCTTTTGGAGCTCTCGATGCCAAAGTTCGCAAAGATTTGCGTGCTTGGTTGCGGCGGCTGCACGACGAAGTTCACGTTACCACAGTCTTTGTGACGCACGATCAAGAAGAAGCGATGGAAGTTGCCGATCGAATTACAGTAATGAATAAAGGTAAAATCGAACAAGTCGGCACACCCGCAGAAATTTACGACCATCCAGCTAGTGCTTTCGTAATGAGTTTTATCGGCCCAGTCAATGTATTGCCCAGCAGTTCAAGAATGTTTCAAGACAACGGGTTTGACTCAGCCAACCCAGAGATTTTCTTGCGCCCTCACGATGTAGTAATTGAAACTACAGAAAATAGTGCAACGGTGCCTGCCAGAATCAGTCGCTTGATTCATTTGGGATGGGAAATTCAGGTAGAATTAACCTTAGATGACGGTCAAGTAGTAAACGCTAATTTGACTAGAGAAAGATTCGATAGCTTGAACTTGCAGCCCCAGCAAAGAGTTTTTGTAAAGCCAAAAGATGCCAAGTCCTTTCCACTTTTTTATTCCATCTAACACCAATTCTGAAAACTAAAGCTAAATTTAGATTGGATACGGCTTTTCCAAGGAGGTGGCGCGGTGCGGTGTTTCTACAAAAAAAATTATAGGGACACGGCACCGCGCCGTGTCCCTAATCTTTTATACAGACAACTGTCCGGTGACTACTGCGCGCTGAGTTAGTCTTTAATCTTGCTGACAGCTTTTTTGACTTGTTGCTCAAAGGATGTAGCTTGTGTATTGGAAGGATTTTTCATTTTTTCAATGTCAGCGTCTCCCTGAACTTCGTTGGGTCCTTTGCTGGCTTTCTCTTGAGTTTCTTCCAAGGACATTGGTTTTTTGAGTACAGCTTCTTGAGATTCTTTTTCAATCCCTAAAAGTTGGTCTTCACCTTTGGTGGGGCTGCTAGTAACGGCAAAAGCGGGAAAAGCATTAGAAACAAACATCAAGGCACAAAAACAAACAGCTATTAAAGTGCGGACTAAACGCTTGGCAGGGAAGTTAAAGCTGATAAAAGACATACAAAATTTCTCCGTTTTTAGAAGTTTTGATCGCTAAGATTGTTAACAGGATGAAGCTCACTCATATTCTGCACAATCTTTAACTCTATTTTGATAAAAGCAACCGTTGCTTTCTTTCAAATTGAGTTAATATATAATATTTAGCTGAAAAAGCTGGTATTTGAAATCCTTCTCAGGGAATATTTCTAGTTGAGTGGCGTCGGTCGCCCCAAGAGATTTATGTAGAAGGCACTTGTGTAGAAGCAAAAAAACTCTCTACAAGTGCCTTCGGAGGCGCCTCACATAGCAGTATCAATGTCAGTAACTGATTTTATCGTGGGGTGGGGGCGGGTTTATTTAGCCTGTTTGCAATGTGAGAGGGCGCTTGAGTGAAACCGCAGAGCGGTTTGTGGAAAATGTTGCAAGATATGAGATGCGCCCGACTATCCACTGACTAATGACTAATAACCAATGGCTGCTGCTGTCGCACGGGAACTTGAAATTTTGCTAGATAAGTTTTAATTTCTCCTACACTGAGTTGCCCGTAATGCAGCAGGGAAGCCAGCAGGGCTGCTTCTGCTTTGCCCTCAGTCACGGCTTCGTAGATGTGGTGGCAGTTGCCGGCGCCGCCGGAAGCAATGACCGGAATTTCGACAATTTCGGCAATGCTTCGAGTTAATTCCAAATCGTAACCGGCTTGAGTGCCGTCCGAGTCCATGCTTGTCACCAGAATTTCACCGGCGCCGCGCTGTTCGGCTTCTTTGGCCCAGGCGATCGCATCTTTGCCGGTATTTTCTCGCCCTCCGCGCACGTACACGTCCCAACCAGGATTATCTGCGTCTTGCCGTTTGCGAGCGTCGATCGCCACTACAATGCACTGATTGCCAAATCGATCGCTGGCTTTGTCAATTAAACTCGGATCGCGCACCGCCGCCGAATTAATACTCACTTTATCAGCGCCCGCCCTCAATAAACTTTTAATGGTGTCTAAAGATTGGATGCCGCCGCCCACCGTCAAAGGGATAAATACTCGATCGGCCGTGCGGTACACCACATCAATCATAATATTCCGGTCTTCGTGAGTCGCCGTAATGTCCAGAAATACCAACTCGTCAGCACCCGCATCATTGTAAACCTGAGCCATTTCTACCGGATCGCCAGCATCCTGAAGATTGACAAAATTGACACCTTTGACCACGCGACCGGCTTTCACATCCAGACAAGGTAAAATTCTTTTCGCCAACATACAATTCTCTTCCTATTTAACTTACTCGGCGGGAAGTGCCCCGCGATAACTGTACTCATCTTAGCGGTGGGATGAAAGCCAGGGTGGTTTTTTTCCGTCCTCCTTGTGGTCTTTACTCCTAGCTGGAGAACGAGTTAGACAGGCAAGAAATAACCAATCTCTCAGCTATCACGAGACGGTAACCATAAATAAAATTCGTTTTAAAAATTTGATAAATCATCATAAATTTCGCAACGCTTGCCATAACCAAGCAGTCAAAAGCGAGATCTATGGCATTTAGCACCTACTCTAGGATAGAGGATTTTTACTCTTAGTGGTTCCCTACGCTCCTCACCAACAGTTAATCTGAGAACAACAGACCTCAATCAGTCCGATTCGGGGTATGCTAAAAAATTATTAAAATTATTCAAAACATTTCTGCTGGAATGGACTTTGACACGCCACAGCTTCTTGCTGTTTTACCCGATTTCTTAAAATCGCTGATGGTCATAAGAATGGGGATGTAAAATAGGCACTTTTATAAAAATTGTTTGTTACAGTGCAATTACGATCGCTGGTTTTACTTTGGGAGTATCACTTCTGCAGGCAGTATAATAGTAAAAGTAGAACCCTTACCAACCTCGCTTTCAACCAACGTATCTCCACCCATAATCCGAGACAAATTTCTAGTAATTGCTAACCCTAATCCAGTACCCCCATACTGTCGTGTAGTTGAAGCATCAGCCTGGGTGAATGGTTGAAACAGTTTTTCTATTCGTTCTGGAGCTATACCAACGCCAGTATCACTTATCTTAAATAAAATATACGGAATGGCTGATTTATGTTCTTGTCCATCGGCTCTTTCAGTTTTTCTATATTTTTTTTCTACCTTAATAGTAATTTGACCTTTTTTTGTAAATTTGCTGGCGTTACTAAGCACATTAAATAAGCTCTGACGTACCTTAGTTAAGTCGGTTTTCATATCTCCCAAATTGTCTTCACAGTGAACTACCAATATATTAGCATTCTTCTCCACCAGGGGCTTAATCATCATGATGACTTCCCTAATTAAATGTGAGATATCAACAGTTTCTAAGTAAAGTTCAACCTTCCCCGATTCAATTTTGGACAAGTCAAGAATGTCGTTAATTAGTCCAAGTAAATGTGTGCCTGCACCGTTAATTTTTTTCAGGTCTGGGATAAAAAAATTTTGATCTAAATCTTCGGCTTCTTCTTGCAACATTTCGCTATAGCCAATAATCGCATTGAGAGGGGTGCGGAGTTCATGGCTCATGTTAGCGAGAAACTGGCTTTTAGCAATGTTGGCTGCTTCGGCGGCTTCTTTAGCTGCTAATAATTCCACAGTCCGTAATTCAACTTTTTCTTCTAGTAGTTGCTTCTGTTGTTCTAGTTTTTTAGTTAGATTATATAATTTTAAATGAATTCTAATTCTCGCTAAAACTTCTTCACTTTGGAAAGGCTTAGAAATATAATCAACTGCTCCTACAGATAATCCATTGACTTTATTATGGGAATCAGATAAAGCACTTAAAAAAATTATGGGAATTTCGCAGATTAAGGGATTAGCTTTCAATCGTCGGCAAGTCTCAAAGCCATCAATACCGGGCGGCATCATTATATCTAATAAAATTAGTTCTGGCGGATGATATTCTACTTGTTCAATCGCAGTTTCACCATCAATAGCAACGGATACTTGATAACCCACGTCGGTCAATATGTGGGCTAGAAGTTCTAGGTTATTGGGATTATCATCTACAATCAAAATAGATTGATTGTCTGAGTTTTCAGTCATACATAATTTACTGGGTATGGGATACATAAATTTACAAAAATTTTGGGGCTAGGGAGTATTTAGGAATTGCTCTATGTAAGTTCGCACCTGTTTAAGCTTAAAAGCTTTAGCAAATTCGCGCAGATTTTGAATAAAAGGGATAAACTCCTTGTCTATCAGTTCAATCCTCGTCAACTCTTGTAGTAAATCGTTAATTAATCCCTTACGACTAAGATTATACAAGATTAGCAAGTCATCCTGCGAAGGTGGCACAATCTCAACCACTTGTTTTGTCAATTCTCTTGTGCTTTGCGGTTGTAATTTATCTTCATATATCCATTCTAATTTCAGGAGAGATTTGATCGTATTTAACAGGCTATCAGCTTCGATAGGTTTGGGCAAAAATTCATTAGCTCCAATCTCTATACTTTTTTGGAGATCTGACTCAAATACACTGGCTGAAGACACGATAACTGATAAATTAGCCGATGATGCTAATTTACGCAAACTTTTAACCATTTCATAGCCATCCATAATCGGCATAACAATATCTGTAATAACCAGATTGGGCTGAACCTCAGCAATTTTATCCAGTCCTTCTTGACCATTTTCAGCCTCAAAAAGTATAAAGCCAATAGGGCTGAGTAAATTGACAATAACCGAACGGTTTTCCCAATGATCATCTACTACTAGAACTTTTGGCTTATCGCCCTTTAAACCAATAATAACACCCTGCTCAGAACTTTTAGAATTTTTTGCCCATTCCTTAGCTTCGGGTAAATCTATCTCAAACCAGAAAACACTACCTTTTCCTAATTCACTTTCAACTTGCAAGGTACTTCCCATCATATCAACAATTTTTTTGCTGATAGCTAATCCTAGTCCAGTCCCTTCTGATTGCTTCTTTATACTACCCGACTGCTCAAAGGGCAAAAAGATATTTTTAACATGATCGCTTGATATCCCAATTCCCGTATCTTCAACTTGGAATATAATTCGATACAAAGGTAGTTGCCTGACCTCATCTTCCAAGAGTTTTGAAGTAATTATCAATTTCACACTACCTTGTTCCGTAAACTTAATAGCATTGCCTAATAAGTTAATCAATACCTGTCGCAATCGTTTTTCATCCGCAAAAATCCCAACTGGGAGTTTACCTTCGATGGTATAGATAAAATCAATTCCCTTTTGATATGCCCTGATCCGACAAATTTCAACCACTGCTTGCAGAAAAGCGGGAAAATGAAAATCTGTCGCATATATTTCCATTTTCTGGGCCTCGATTTTAGAAAAATCAAGGATATCGTTAATCAGAGTCAGTAGGTGGGAGCCACATTGGTTAATAATATTAATTCCTTTTTGATCGGACTCAACTATGTGTTTCGATCGCTGGAGAATTTGGGCATATCCTAAGATACCATTGAGAGGTGTCCGTAGTTCGTGGCTCATATTAGCTAGAAACTCGCTCTTAGCACGGTTAGCAGTATCGGCAATTTCTTTCGCGTGTTTAAGCTCTACAGTTCTGTCTTCAACTCGCAGTTCCAATTCCTCATTGGTTTTCGCAAGCGCGGCAAAAGATTCGCGGACTTGCTGAGCCATTTTGTTAAATAAATATCCCAAACGACCCAATTCATTTTGGCGGTTTACATTAACTTGAACATCAAGATTGCCAGCAGCAATACTCTCAGTTGCCGCCATTAATTTATTGAGTGGTGTAGAAATTTCTCGCCTTAAAATTAAGAATACAATAATAATTTCAATCAGTAATGCACTTAGCCCTAGCACTAGAATCATGCGAGCAGTAGCTAAGGCTTCTTGGGTTAGCAGAGATTTGGGGAAAACTGTGACCAAGTACCAATTTGGCTCATCAATTTTAGTAACACCCAAGTATTCATCATAGTCAGGATTGTCAATAATCATATTTTTCTGTTTATGAGTCGTGACTAATTCATAAATTCGCCGCAGATGAGCATCTCCTGATTGGGCGATGGAGAATTGTCCATTTCCCTTTTGAATACTTTGCATAAGTTCTGGGTGAGCTACTAGCCGCCCATCGGCTCGAAAAATCATGTTGTATGTGCCTTTGAGTCCTTCATTAATAGTCCGTTTCTGCAAATCCTCTATTAAAATATCATGCCCGATTGTAGCAATATGCTTGCCATCCACATCTAATGGTGTCACACAGGATGCCATCCAAGCTACAGCTACTTGGTCGTAATATATGCCTGTCCAGACTGTTTTGCGTTCTGGATCGTAGATAGGGCGGGTAATTTGGAATGACTCATCATCTGTGACGCGAAACGATTCACTAGAAGGTGCTTTTAGCGACCAGGGATACTGGTGCATATACATGATCATACCATTCTCAGGAATTTGCGTATAGGTGTTAGCAAAGCGATTGCGCCATGCTGGGCCATAAGCATTTATTGTTTTATATAAAGCAACTATTCGTCGCTGCATCTCAGTATCAACATTAACATTTTTACCGAGGAACAATCCCCCAGTCTTGTCGATTTGAAATAGTTCAGGGCGATTGCGAATTGAGCCATCTGGATATTTGACAAAGTTTTGATCGAATTCAGCTTTTGGGTCGCGATATACTTCTGCTTTTAGTTGCTCTAATAAAGCTTGTTTAAGCAACTTATGGTTATCTTCAGCTAAGGTAAATATTGCTCTTTCGCGTTTAGAGCGTAATTCCATGTATTGCTCTAACTGCGTGAGTGAATTAGCAGTAATCCGTGAGATTATTTGGAAATAGCTAATAGCGGTGGATGCGACAACAACCATCCCCATGCCAAAAGCTATCTTCAAGAGTGTTTGTTTGGTCAGGGATTCTTGGGAGCGATTTTTTTTGTTACGAGTTTGGGAGATGATAGAGTCAGATGATTTTAATGTGGAAAACAAATTTATTTTCATTTTTTTAGTAAAGTTAAATCAAACTCTGTTAACCGACTATTTTCTTTGTTATTCTCTAATAATTTTTAATTAATACTGAGCTTTTTGTAGTAATTGCCCTGTATTTTACCCCCTGAATGGGGTACGCACTGCTCACTACTATACAATATTTAGATCCATCATTATTTGGTTTTACTATATCACAGAAAACCTTGACGATGGAAATAGGATAAATAAGCATTTAATACGGACTCATTAATGGGAGGACAGAGAATATCAGTACCGACCAGTCCATCCTGAGTGTTGCGGTCGTCAAACTTTTGATAGACAAAAGATGTTGTCTCGATAAAAGTTTTTTGGCTATGAGATATTTTTTTGACAAATAGAGAAGCCATCGGAGTTAAAGCATTGTCTGGAGACATATTGAGTAGTTTTGCCTGCCACTGCGGGTAACGAATAGAAGGGAGGGCATAACCAAGGGTGTTAAGATTCAAGATAAGTTCGTTCATTGGTAATACATGGGGGCTTAAGACATGAAATGTCTTGTTAAGAGACTCTGGTTGATGCGATAAATACCGAATCGCCTGAACTATATAATCCACAGGAGCGAGACTCATCTTGATATCTAATTCAGGGCCATACCCTAATTGAATCAAGCCCTTGATTATCAAACAAATCGTATTACTCAGTTGAAAAGCACCTGTTTTGCTATGACCTGTCACCATTCCCAAGCGATAGATGGAAACTGGTAAACCGCGATCGCGGGCAGCCATAACTAATTTTTCAGCCACCCATTTACTTTGAGCATAACCATCGGAATATCCTTCAGCACTAAGTAAATCATCTGTTTCGGCAATTACTTTGATACCATCATAGTTCGATGCTTGAAAGACATCCAGAGTAGAAATATAGTGGACAGGTGTAATTTTAGTCATGGTGGCTAGACGCAATATCTCCTTTGTCCCGCCCACATTGGCATCCCGTAACGCAGTGTAGGGATAAACCAAATTGACATAAGCACCACAGTGATAAATCACATCAACGACATCTGCTAATTCACTAAAATTTGGTGTCGATAGTCCCAAGAATGGCTTGGATAAATCTCCAATTATGGGGATAATTCTCCTACTAAAGTCTTCTTCCCAAATTTCGTAATTTTGCAGAGTGCTACACAGTCGAGAGGTTGCGAATTCCAAATTATCAGCACGAACTAAACAATAAATAGTCGCTTGGGGATTATGCAGCAACAATTCATGCAATAGAAAAGCACCAACAAAACCCGTTGCCCCTGTCAAGAAAATGTGCTTCGGTCTGAATCTGGTAATTGTCAATGGGTGAATAGTTTCATCTAAGACTGCATCAGCCGATAAGTCAGCTATATTTGTTTCAAAAATCGCCGTAGACCCCGCCGACTGCACAGCCTCAATTACTTCACCTAACCCAGCAACTGTCGGAGATTTGAACAGGCAATCTAAAGATAATTCCACTGGGAAAGCTTGCGATACTCGATTTAGTAATAAGGCGGCGCGTAATGAATTTCCGCCTGACTCAAAAAAGTTTTGATGTATGCCAATTTGCACTCCTAAAACAGAGGCCCAAATTTCAACCAATTGTTTCTCTATTTTCGTGCGTGGAGCAACAAATTTTTCAACATTATCAAGAGTTGGTGCCGGTAGTGCTTGCCGATCTATTTTACAATTAGGTGTTAATGGCAAAGCATCCATAAAGACCACAAGCGCAGGAATCATGTACTCAGGCAATTTTTCTTTGAGCATTGCTCGAAAGGCTGCTGAACTCTGCTTTAATTCTGGTGAATTCAACACCACATAAGCAACTAAGTAATCGTGTTCATGAGCATTATTACTAACAACAACTACCACATCCTTTACCGCAGGATTGTCGAAGCATGCTGCTTCAACATCTTTTAATTCAATTCGGTGTCCCTGAATTTTGACTTGGTAATCACTGCGCCCAATAATCGCAATATTACCGTCTGGAAGATAACGAGCTAAGTCACCTGTCTTATAAAGACGACCACCCGGTTCATTGTTAAAAGTATCATCAATAAACCTTTCCTGATTTATCTCTGCACGGTTAAGATAACCTCTTGCTATTCCCATACCACCAATGTAAATCTCTCCCTCAGATCCGTCAGTAACAAGCTCAAGATTATCGTTGTGAGAATGGCGTGGATACTTGAACAGATAGATTTGAGTATTTAAAATGGGGCGACCAATTGGTATAGTTTCCTCACCTGCTTCTACTTGATGAATGGTTGACCAAATAGTTGTCTCAGTCGGGCCGTACATATTCCAAAGGGAGGAACTTCGCTCTAGCAATTGATTAGCTAAGTGTCGATTGAGAGGTTCTCCTCCACAAAGAATTTTTAAATTGCGATCGCCTTGCCAATTAACGGCTAATAGCATTTTCCAGGTTGCAGGGGTTGCCTGCATGACTGTAGCGCCCGATTCAGTGATGGTTTTAGATAACTTCATTGGATCGATGGCGACTGCGCGACTAACAATCACAACGCGAGCACCAACTATTAACGGTAAGAAAAGTTCTAAAACAGCAATATCAAAAGATATCGTAGTGACTGCTAGTAGTACATCTTGTTCTGTCAATCCTGGTTCTGCTTTCATCGAGAGAAGAAGATTGACTACAGCAGCATGAATAATTTGCACGCCTTTTGGTTTACCAGTTGAACCAGATGTATATATTGTATAGGCTAAATTATCTGGCGTGACTTCGCTATCTAAATTATCTGGGCTGAATTGCTCAATTTCTTGCCAATCTGAGTCTAAACATACCACTCGCATACCATTTCTTTTAGGTAGGGAGCTGAGAAGATGGGTTTGGGTAATTAGTATCGGAAGCTGGGAGTCTTCCAACATAAAAGCTAACCGGTCTTCGGGATAAGTTGGGTCAAGAGGGACGTAAGCACTACCGGCTTTTAAGACTCCCAGAAGTCCGATTAACATATTCAGCGATCGATCAACGCATACTCCAACAAGCGTCTCTGAATTAACTCCTAAGCTTTTCAAATAATGTGCTAATTGATTGGCTTTATTATTTAATTATTGATAAGTTATTTGCTCATTTTTGAAAATAGCAGCAATAGCATTTGGTGTTTGCCTTACTTGTGATTCTACTAACTTATGAATGCAGACTTTTTCGATGGCGGTCATTACAAATATTGATAAATAAGTTATTACGAACCTAGCTCACGACGCTCTGTAGGATGTTAAGCATTGATTAGCTAGCCCTTGCTGGTGCTTGACCGTCTTTATTTTGCTTGCAAAGGCAGTAATCAATAACACCAAACTTTTGGTCGTGACATAGGCTTACATAATTTACTAGACCTAACTATGTTCATCCGGAAGAAAAGGAAAATTTAGGTAAATTTATAATTCCCTTCCGCACCCTCAACTGTCACATCGGTTATTTCGAGCTGATGGGGGTGAATTGATGTCGGATTTCTGAGTAAAAATACTGAGAAAAATGGTTAATTTAGAATGATTATTGCTCCCGGCAAGAATGGCGATCGTAACGATCGCACAATGCACAGTAAAAAATATCAGCGCTCAGACACGGTTCCCTCAAACCATTGCCTGGCAAGTTTTCCAGCTTACTTGTTACCCCGCTAGCTCAGTTTGGCTTCACAAATTGCTATTTACCATATGCGATTGCCCTGTCACCCAAAACTACATCATTTGAGTTCACTAAACCTATGCACAGCATTCATCAGCTTCTTTGAAGGACGGGCATCTTTCCCGAATTTCTAGTCAAGGCAGACCAATCAATTCAGTACCCCACAAAAAGTACAAATTTTTGGTGGTGATAAATTCCTCCATTTTCTAGGAAAGCTGGGGGTTGTTTTTACTACAATAAACCATAATTTCTAAAAATATAAACCGTAAGCAGTATAAACTATTTCGCAAACATCAAGATTAAAATCCTCGCAATACAGCCAGTTTAGCGGTCATTACTCACAAAAAAAAGGCAAACGCTCGTGAGTAATGACCGGAAAAAATATCTCCAAAATTGGTGCAGGAAAACCAAGTCATCGTTGTTGAAAAGCTGGCAGTTAATAAATTGGTTAAATAAAATTCTATCCCAAAAAAGTAGCGATTGCTGCTGGTCAATTTTGACCCGAACGTTGAAATACAAGGCTGAAAGAGACGGTAAAAATTACCTAGAGACTGGTAGTTTTTTTGCACCATCGAGTAAGAGTTGCCACGTAGGTCTGAATCAGGTGGGTAGCCTTCCGTTGGAAGTACGTAGCTGGACTTGTTCCAACTGCAAAATTAAGCACGATAGAGATGTGAATTCTGCTATCATTATTGGCGATGAAGAGCTGGGATTATTAGCGTTAGGAACTAGCACTACTGCCCATGAACGGAATGGAAGTTCGACGTTTGGAAGGAAATCTTCGGTATGAGTGGCTGTTCCGGTTGAAATTGGAAGCTTACACCAGAGGGAGTAGTGCACAGAACTCTGGAGCTGCATACCAGCTCACCCCCCTACCCCACGCCTAGCTCTACCTTATACAGACAAGTGGATCGCTGACCCATATTGCAGAAACCCTGTTTCCTAAAATCTTGATTTCTCGTTTGGCCGAATCAATAACTTAAAATTCATGAAAATAAGCTTCCTTTCTGAGATTCATGCGAAACTTGGGTTTCAGGAATAGTGTGGCAAGATTTCGGACTTGTGTTTACACGCTAGCAGCCTAGTCAGAGAGCCATTTTCCCACTTTTTTATGGTCCATCAAAATAAATAAAAGTTGTCTCCGCTCTGGGGCAGGCAGTATTATCAGGTACAATCTTGGTAGACAGTATGTTTTTACTGTCTGCTTCGGTAGATCGAATCATAAATACCTTCGCTCGCTCGATCGAATTTATGGTTCTGAAATCCTGCAGGGGCTAGGTGCATCGACGATGGACTAAAAAATCTAAAATCTGAAGTCTCAAATCTCAAATCGGTTAATTTTGTGTCGTTTCTAGGACTGTTGTGACGAGTGCAACCCAATCCACATATGGTACTTCGCACAGAAGGCGGCAATCGCTACTTGCCGCTCTCCGGCAGCAATTGCTGGACAGTAGGGCGGAGCGATGACAATAATTTTGTACTGACAGATCGCTGGATTTCCCGTAATCACGCGATGTTACAGCAGATGGAGACAGGAGAGTTCTACCTGATCGACTTGGGCAGCCGCAATGGTTCGTTTGTCAACGGGCGGCGGGTCAGTATTCCTGTAACTCTCAGAAATGGCGATCGGATTATTTTCGGTCAAACCGAATTGGACTTCTACAACCCAACCGCCGGACACCGACACGATCCAATACACGAGACAGACTCTGAAGATTTTACGGCGACTTTGACGGTGCGTAGCCTGATTAGCGTCATGGTAATGGACATCCGAGACTTTACAGTTTTGACTAGACAGCTAGACGAAACCCTCCTTTCAGAAGTCATCGGCAATTGGTTCCGCAAAGCAGGACAGATTATTCGCGAACATGGCAGTTGGGTGGACAAATACATCGGCGATGCCATCATGGCCGTCTGGTTCCACAAAACCAGCGGTGTTAGCAGCGAGGAAATGATGCGGATTTGCCAAGCTTTGAGCGAATTGCACAAGGCAACAGATGAACTCAGCAGCCGTTACCCCCTACCTTTTCCTTTGCGAGTCGGGGCCGGAATCAATACTGGTTATGCAATGGTGGGAAATTCTGGCAGCAGCGACCGATCGGACTATACCGCCTTGGGAGATACTGTAAACGCAGCATTTCGCCTTGAATCTTGCACTAAGCAACTCGGCAAGGATATCGCTGTGGGAGAAACGACCTACAAATACCTGACGCAATTGGGGGCAGAGGGCGCTTTCGAGCCGCACACCGTGGCTTTGAAGGGTTACGACACTCCCAGCCTGACTTACGCTGGTACTTATGCTGACTTGAACGCTTTTCTCAAAAGGAAAGGAAAGAGTTCTCGATAGCTAGAAAATGGGGTGCAGGGCAAAAATTAACCGTTGAAAATGGTAGTTCGAGTTTTTAATTTGGACTGCCTTTTATAAATTTGCCTGGGATGCTTAAAACTCGACCATTATCATATATATTCATATTTGTCAAGACCCAGATGTAAAGTTTATAACATCCCTCTACCTATTGCGGATTTATCTGAAAAACTGCATAAGCAAAATGGTAGTCTCTACATAAATGCTGTGTATGAAATTGGGAGACAAAACTTCATGAAACGATTGGGTCGTCTATTGGCAGTATTGGGCTTAGTGCTGGGCTGCTTTGCATGGGCTGGAGACCAAAGCGCGATGGCGGCGTCATTAAGCCGCATCGTCTTGCCATCATCCTCGCTCCTAGCTGTTGAAGCTCCGGCTAGAACCAATCGCGCCGATGAGAAGCTTGCCACAGAATACGGCAAAAAACTTGATTTGAACAACAGCGCCGTCCGGGACTTTCGGGAATTTCGAGGGTTGTATCCCACTTTAGCTCGACTAATTATTAAGAATGCTCCTTACGAAAATGTTGAGGACGTACTCAATATTTCAGACTTGACGGATGCTCAGAAAAAAGTGCTGCAAGCTAACATGGACAAATTCACCGTAACTGATGTTGAATCAGTCTTTATTGAAGGAGACAACCGGTTGAATAATGGTCTCTACGACTAGGTAGCAGCGGGTCTCATTTGAAGCAGAAGTCATTTGGCAGAAGGCATTCGGCAGAAAGAAAAAATTTTTTCTACAGGCTGATGACTTCTGCCTTTAATTTCTGAACACTTAGTTTAAACCATGATTCGGCAAAAGCCGACCCAAATTCCCTAGATTTAAATAAGCGGTTTCCCCAGATTTATCTAAAATCTAAAATCTAAAATCTACAATCCCTTGACTGACATTAGTTGCAGTCCCCAGATTCATCTGTAGATTCAATTCTAAAATCTAAAATCTAAAATTGACTGGCGGCAGACTTATGACTGACAAATTTGACGTATTGGTAATAGGTGCTGGCGCGGCGGGTTTGTACACAGCACTTTGCCTGCCAGAGCATTTGCAGGTGGGCTTGATCAATAAAAATACCCTACCTGTTTCTGCCAGCGATTGGGCTCAAGGAGGGATTGCCGCAGCGATCGCCCCTGAAGATTCCGCAGCACTGCACGTTCAGGATACACTGGCTGCGGGAGCCGGTCTTTGCGATTTGGATGCGGTGAAATTTTTAGTTGATGAAGCTTCAGCCTGCATTGACTCCCTAGTGAAAATGGGCGTTGCATTCGATCGCACCGGCCCAGATTTAGCCCTCACCCTAGAAGCAGCCCACTCCCGCCGCCGAGTTCTCCACGCCGCCGACACTACAGGCAAAGCCGTTATCAGTACGCTGACAGCAAAAGTATTGAGCCGCAAAAACATTCAACTCGTATCCCCTGCCTTTGCTTTGAGTCTGTGGCTAGACGAAACCGGGCGCTGTCAGGGGATTAGCTCGATTTGCGGCTCACAAGTCAAGTGGCTGCGGGCCCAAGCCGTAGTGCTGGCAACAGGCGGCGGCGGACAGGTTTTTGCTCAAACTACCAATCCGTCGGTAAGTACCGGGGACGGGGTAGCAATTGCTTGGCGCGCCGGGGCGCTGCTGCGAGATTTAGAATTTGTGCAGTTTCACCCGACGGCACTCAGCAAAGTGGGCGCGCCTCGGTTTCTCATTAGCGAAGCGGTGCGGGGAGAAGGAGCTCATTTGGTTGACAGTAAGGGATATCGCTTTGCTTTTGACTCTCACCCCAGCGGGGAACTCGCCCCTCGAGATGTTGTCAGCCGCGCTATTTTCCGCCACTTGCAGAAGACGGGGGAACCTCATGTTTGGCTGGATTTGCGGCCGATTGCGGTCGATCGACTGCGCTACAGGTTTCCCAATATTATTCAAGTGTGCGCTGATTGGGGAATTGATATTTTTTCCGAACCGGTGCCGGTGACGCCCGCCGCCCATTATTGGATGGGAGGAATTGTCGCTGACAAGTTTAACCAAACTTCGATTCCGGGTTTGTACGCGGTGGGAGAAACTGCGAGCACGGGGGTACACGGCGCTAATCGGTTGGCGAGCAATTCGCTGCTGGAATGTCTGGTTTTTGGGGCGCAGATGGGACTTTTGCAGCTAGAAGGTGGAAGGCCCGAGGCATTCGCCGATCAGTTCGAGGCGGGGGAAATCTTGGAAAAATCGATTTCTGAAAAGGACATTGAGGCGATCGAAAAGTTGCGAGTCGAATTGCCGAATTTGGTGTGGCAGAGTGCGGGAATTTGCCGGGGACAACGCGATTTGGAAAGTGCGATCGTCCAACTTGAGATTTGGCGGCAAGAATTTGCTTCATTGCCTTTGAGTCAAACGCTTGACAATTTACAGCCCGGACAAATTATTGATTTTTCCCCTGCTGAGGCGGAGAATAGCTCGATTTTGCGAAATTGGGGAGAAGTGGGGAATTTATTGGATATTGGCTATTTAATTGTCAAAAGTGCTGCGTTTCGCACCGAAAGTCGCGGCGGTCATTACCGAGTGGACTATCCCCTCACCGATCCGGATTGGTGCAGCCATACTTTAATTAACCAATCGAATTGGTACAAATCTCCGCGAATAGAAGATTGAAAATTTATTGAAAATTTGGGGTCAGCGCGTCCCCGTACCGTCACTTTCGGGGTTCCCGTTCGGGGGTGGTTCGTATTTTTGGGGATTTCCAAACCTATAGGTTGGTGTAACTGCCCAAACTCTGGGGGTCGATGGCGTTGGGTTCTCGCCCGTACTAGGGGCTTTTGTGAAATTGCTAGTTGAGTTGCTGGCAAGTCGAGCCGCATTTGCGGTGCCGACTATATTCACTTGCAGGCAGGCCGCCAGGGTTGCCGTTGTTGTAAGCTGAATCAAAGTACGCATAGTATTCACACCCTTATTCAAATCACCGCAATAGATCCACGTCTATACCACCTATTATATCTATCAATTTCCGTATTTCCACTGATATCTTTACATTTACTTTAATTAACTTTCATAAGTTTTATATTTTGCTAAGTATATCTAATGGCAGATGACAAATTAGAGGATTTTAAATTAAGTGAGTTGAGATTTGAGGTTTCACTAATTTGGACCTTTTCTTGAACGGTTTTAAAAAGCCTAGAGGCCTTACAGTTTAAGAATCGAGCTATTATTTTTAAGTTAGGTACATAGGGGACGTTTAAAATAATATCCCCCTCACGACCCTATTAGGGTTTGATATCTAAAAATGGCTCAAATTTTGTCTAAAATAATTGAGATTTTAGATAAAAGGTTGAATATTTACAAATGACTTATAAAGCAAAGTGTGGGAAATTTACCTACTGGTGCATTAGGTTTTTAATGGCTCTTAATTAAGAAAAGTGATATTGATTTTTCCCGCGTTCCTTAGCACGATACATCGCAACATCGGCATTCTTGACTAAAATTTCGGGCTCTTGACCGTCAATGGGATATAAACTAATGCCAATACTTGTAGTTACAGAAATTGTATGTTCTTCTAAAATAAAAGGCTGCATGATGGCGTCGCAAATTTTTTCCGCTACTTTCGCAGCTTCTTCTCGACCGGGAATTGCAGGCAAAATGACTGTGAACTCATCGCCGCCCAACCGCGAGATTGTATCGCTGCCACGCAAGCATTTTTTGAGCCGACTGGCAACTGTTTTTAAGAGTAAATCACCCACATTGTGTCCAAGAGTGTCGTTGATTGACTTAAAGCCATCTAAATCTAAAAAGAGTAAAGCTACCAATTCCTGAGTGCTGGAGGCTATTTCTAGAGACTTATGCAAGCATTCGTAGAACATTTGGCGGTTGGGCAAGCCGGTAAGAGCATCGTGATAAGCTTGGTGGCTGAGCTCAGCATTTTTTTGTTCGAGAGCATTTGCCCGAAGTTGGCGCTCGGTAATATCTCTAATTGCTCCGACTAAAAATAGGTTGCCTGCAGCATCTTTATGTAGGGATCTTTTAGTCGCAATCAAATGCGTAATTCCGTGAGCGTCAGTAAAATATTCTTCATTTTCTCGCGGCTGATGATTTTGAAATACTAATTCGTTTTGCTGCCAAAATATCTCGGCTTCGGCGTGGGGAAATAAATCGTAATCGGTTCGGCAAGTTAAAATTTCTAAAGGATAGCCAATAAACCGACAATATGCCTGATTCAAAACTACGCAGCGGTGAGTTCGATCTTTGACAAAAATGGGGTCTGGAATTGTATCGATTAGCGATTGTAAAAATTCTTTAGACCGTTTTAATTCTTCTTGCAAGTGAGCCAGATAACCCACAACTGCTGCGCCAGAACCCACAAGACTGAGGATTGGAGGAATTAACGGTAGCCACCAACCTGCTAAGAATACTAAGTATAAAGTCGTACTCAGGCCTAGACAGATACTTAATAAACAGTAAGCCGATCGACCAACCGATCGCAAATTCCAACTCACCTTTGCTCCAGCCCAAGACCACAGTAAAATCCACAGCAACTCTGCAGCCTCTGGCCAGACATTGATACCCCCGCGCCCGTCGAGGGCCGCACTCAAAATTTGGCTCAAGAAATGAGCCTGAAGCTCGACTCCCGGTATTTGTTGGGGAGGACCAAACCAACCGGAACTGTAAGCATTTTGGTAAAAGTCTCTGAGGCTGGGGGCATTTGAGCCGATCAAGACAACGCGCGATCGTACAAAATCCGCAGGTACTGTGCCAGAGAGCAAATCACTCATCGATGCAGTGCGAAAACTGCCTCGCGGGCCGCGCAGGTTGGTCAAAATTTGATAGCCACGGCTGTCCGATCGAACGTAAGCACCATCATTCGGTTGAAAAGACCGAAAAACCCCCTTGCCTAACTGCAAGTATTTAGGATTGATTCTTGCTGGTTGAGGAGAAATTCCTTCGCTTTTGAGGTAAAGCAAAGCCAGTCGGAGTGCGAAACTTTGATGAGTTTTGCCGTCTCCGGGCCAAGCATAGAGCAAAGTTCGCCGCACTTTTGAGTCAGCGTCGATCACAACATTGTTGAAACCAATTCGATCGAGCTTGTCAAGTACCGGAGGCGGGCGAACTCCGAGCCTGGTTTCGTCTGGCATCAACTCAATGCCGATTAAGTTGGGAATAGTTTTAAAAGTTTTGAGCAAGTCTGCGTTACCCGGTTGAGTTGGCAAATCTCGGTAAACGTCGAGGCCGATCGCCCGCGGCTTGCCAGCGTGCAATTTTTGCAGCAGTTGGGCCAAGACAGCATCCGAAATTGGGTAGCCGTATTTTTGCAAGTCAGCCTCCTTAATTTCTACAATGACGATGCGCGAGTCAATGGGTTCGGCCGGCCGCCAGCGCACAAAGTGGTCGAAAGCAGCCCATTCCCACACCTGAAAAAATCCGAACCAGCGCATTACAATAACCGTACTAGCAACGGCACTTGCAGTAATCAATACTCGGCGTTCTCTATCGACCCATTTTTTGATAGTTTTTAGCATATTTTGGGGATTTGGGCCTCGCCCTGTGAGCATCTAAACTACTACTAACTATAGGTTTTACATCTCCTAGTCGATTTTAGATTTTAGATTTTAGATTATCCAATTTTTTAGTTTTTCGGTGCGGGCGAGTCGATTTTAGATTTTAGATTTTAGATTATCCAATTTTTTGGTTTTTCGGTGCGGGCGAGTCGATTTTAGATTTTAGATTATCCAATTTTTTGGTTTTTCGGTGCGATCGGACTCCAAGAGCAGAAACCGGGTTTTACAACCAAAATATGTCATTTCAAAAATCATTCTGGAAGCAGAAACCCGGTTTCTTGCATTTTTATGTAAAATTTTTAGTAGTTATTTACCGATCTAAATACCAGAAACCCACAACTGGTTGATTTTTTTGTTTTCACTAATTTTTACTATATTTTTATTGATT
This sequence comes from Microcoleus sp. Pol12B3, assembly GCF_036701355.1. NCBI lineage: Bacteria > Bacillati > Cyanobacteriota > Cyanophyceae > Oscillatoriales > Microcoleaceae > Microcoleus > Microcoleus sp. Pol12B3. Next base: position 18,655 of record NZ_JAUBQS010000020.1, on the reverse strand, counting down.
ATACATAGATGGCAAATTTTAGATTAATTTCGCAGCACGAGCCAAAAATAAACAGAGTTAAAAACTAGGATATTTCTTGCCCATCAATCTAAAATCTGTCATCTAAAATCTCCAAATTTCCTGTTAGTTTTGAAAGTTGCGCGGGCCGGTGTAACCAGATAAATCAGCGAGTTTATTCAAAGATTGCGTCCCCGAATAAAACTGACCATTAATCTCCCATGTCGGGAAACCTTTAACATTCGCAGCAGCAGCTTGGCAAATTTCAGCACGGGAATTTTGCCCCCTGGGATCACATTCAAAATAATCAATTATTTTGGCTGCTTCTTGGCCGAACAGCATTTTTTGGTCGTGGCAGTGGGGACACCAATAAGCGCCGTACTCTTTAGCGCCAATTTGTCGGAGGTGGCGGGCCAAAGCAATTTCTGCAGGGCCGGAGGTTGTAGTGACTGCAGGGGGTAAAATTCCGGGGGTAGAGACAGTAGGAGCAGGTGAGTTGACGCTGTTATAAAGTGCCAAGGCACCGATCGAACTCACCATTGCCACCAAAATGCCTGTAAACACCAACTGTCCGATATCTTCCCACTCGCGCCCGACTAGCACCAGCACAAACAGCGACAGCGAAAATAAGGCAGAAGTGATGCAGTAAATGCACAGTTCCTGAATTTCAAAAGCCATCAAATACACCAAATAGCTGCTGAAAATTACCATCGCAGCGGTGATGATAAATAGCGCTTGCCAAGTTTTGTTTTCTAGTTGAGAGTGCAGTCCTTTCTTGGTGTCGGGATTTACAGCTTTGGGAGCCCATGCCAGGATTGCTATGCTCAGGTAAGCCAGACAGCCTAACAAACTTAAAGGCACTGTACCAAAGACTGTAGCGTAGGGACTGTTGAGAACTTTGTCGCAGCCGCTGGTGGGACAAATGACCGAGCCAGTCGTGAATTTAGCGATCGTGAGATAGGCCGTTTCTACGACGCCTATGGCTGCGATCGCTGCCATCAGAGTCCTAGACCAGCGATGAATCCAAGGGGTTGAACGTCGGCGAATCATTTTTTGATTTGGTAATTTGGGAATTGGGAATTTTTGACTGTTGACTGTTGACTGTTGACTGTTCTAATGACTGTTGACTAATGACTGTTAATTGTTAACTAATGACCGATAACTGATGACTACTGACTACTGCCAACTGCCAAATGACTACTGCCAACAGTCAACAGTCAACAATTCCCATTTTACGTTTTACTTGTAAGTTTGCCCGGTTCCGGTGTGGGCCCTCTTGAGCCATTAGCGTCTCTGTTTTCCTGTTCGCGCTCTTTCTGTGACAAGTTGCGGCGGGCGGCTTCTACAAACTGACTGACGCGGATCGGATCGATGGGCTGCTCGATGCGGCCGTTTCGCTTCAGGGAACTCGATACGATTACGCCGTCAGCGGCCTGCATGAGGGTGGAAATGTTTTCCCAGGAGGCGCCGCTGCCGATGAAAACTGGAATTCCCGCCGCTGCTGCACTCGCGAGTTCTAAGTCTTCGAGATTGGGAGGGCTGCCAGTTGTCCAGCCGGAAAGGATCACGGCGTCGGCTAAAGCGCGCCCGATCGTCTCTTGAACGGCTGTGGTCAAGTTGGGGCTGCCTAGGGGGCGCCCGTGCTTGACTAACACGTCTGCTAATATTTTGACATCGCTGCCCAATTCCCGGCGGTAGCGCAGTAGCTGGTGAGCTTGGCCTTCAATTAAGCCTTGGTCTGTAGCCATGATGCCGTTGAGGACGTTGACGCGGATGAATTGAGCTCCTGTGCAGGAGGCGATGGCGATCGCGCTTTGGGCGTCGTTTCGCAGTACGTTAACGCCGATCGGCAGCGTCACGAGATTTGTTAGCCTCTCAACTACCAGAGTCATGGCACTTACAACAGCCGGATCTACGCTGTCTTTAGCAAAAGGAGCGTCGAAAAAGTTCTCGACTATGATACCGTTTGCGCCACCAGAAGCCAGCGCTGTAGCCTCTTGCTCGGCTCTTCCGATAATAGCTTTGAGGTTTCCGCCCCAGCGGGGAGAAGTTGGCAAAGGCTGTAAATGTACGACACCGATTATGGGATTCGGCGTTTTGAATATTTGTTTTAAGTCCACGGATTTTCCTGAAACCACCAAGTTCACTGACGGCTGACGGCGGATTTTGACGGTATATTCTAGAATTCTATATCCACGAGGGCGATCCGGTTGACTTAATCGGGTTGCCAAGTTGCTCAAAGCCCGACGGCATAACATTTTAGATTTTAGATTTTAGTTTTTACAAGGACAACATACTTACCTCACTCCAAGAGGGATACTTGCTTCAAGGCACGAGTCCTCGAAAGCAAAAAAAGTTTAGATTTTAGGGAGATTTCCCAGATTCATCTGTGGAGTCAATACTTTAATCTTTAATCTAAAATCTACTGACTACAATCGGGGTTGAGAGCTTGACTGCTGTTGCATTCTTTTTTATACCTTGGTTTCGGCAGGGGTTTTTCCTTCTATATCGAGGTTAAGTGGTGGAAGTTGTTCTCATAATTTTGGCTGTCACCGCAGCACCCGCAGCAGCAATCGAAGTGCTGCTGCGGGTGCTGCTGGGTTTTGGCAATCCCTTGATTTACATTGCCGATGCCGAGTGCGGCTATTTGTTGGCGCCTAACCAGAAGGTGCGTCGCTTGGGCAACCGGATTGAGATTAACGAGTATTCGATGCGTAGTGGAGCGATCGCCCCGATAGCCCCTCCAGAAACTCTGCGCCTCTTGCTGTTGGGAGATTCTGTCGCCAACGGCGGTTGGTGGACACATCAGACAGATACGATCTCGGAAATTATGGCTCGGAATTTGAGACTGCTAGTACAGAATCTGGCGAACCATACACAATTAGATCCACAAGTCAACTATTCAGATTTTGAAGTTTTAAACGCCTCAGCCAATTCTTGGGGACCGAGGAATCAACTTGCTTACGCCAAGCGGTTCGGTATTTTTGGGGCAAAGGCTTTGGTTTTGCTGCTCAATACGGACGATTTGTTTGCGTCGGCTCCCTGTTCTCTGGTTGTGGGGCGCGATCGATCTTACCCGGATCGCAAACCCCGATCGGCTACGCTAGAGTTATTGAGCCGCTACCTGCTCCCTGCGGCGCCGACTCGCCAATTGGCAGTACCCGGAGCCACAAGCGGCGATGTAGTAGGCTCCAACTTAGAGGCTATTCGGCAAATCCAGAAAATAGCTGTATCCGCCAACATCGAGTTTTTGCTAGCCGTCACGCCCAAGCGTGGCGAACTCGGCGGCCCGGGCCCTCGCGACTGGGAAGTCAATGCTAGAGCGCGTCTCGCCGAACTCGTAGAAACAGAGAAAATTACTTACATAGATTTTCTTTCCATTTTCAATTGTGCGGCCGAATTTCCAACTTTGTATCGAGACAGCATTCACCTCAGTCCTCAAGGAAATCAGCTAGTTAGCAAAACCATCAGTCGTCAAATAGTCGCTCTTTTTTGGCATAAATCGTGACTTCACCTAAAAACGGATACTTGCCCACGACTTCTGTTGTCGAGAGCAAAAAATTTGAAACCTTAGTTGAAGCCCCCAGATTTATCTGCAGAGTCAATCTAAGATATAAAATCGTTCGACTGAGGGCAACTCGACGCTCGCACTCGCCGAACTTCTCACGCCGAATTGTCCAATCTCAAATCGACTGACATCGAATCCGGTTGCATGGGAACAGTTACCCTCTTCAACGAACAACAAACCCAAACTGTAAAAGCACCCGGAAACGACACGATTTGTCTCGATTTAGCTAACTTGCAAAGTAGACTCTAGCTCTTTCGGATACCAAGCTTGACCGTCGAGAGCCATTTGCTCGATCGAACTCGCAAGCCGCAGAGCTTTGAGAGCTTGTTCTCCTCCTACAGAAGGCTGATTTCCACCCCGCACGCAATTAATAAAATGCTCCAATTCTGCGTGGAGCGGTTCAATATTGCTGGTGTAAACTTTCTCGATCAACCCATCTTGACGGTAAAGCACCTGACCGTAATCCGTCACGTAATTGGCGGTTGTTTGTCGGTGAATCAAGATTTCGTTGTTGAGAAAATCTGCCTCTGTCAGAGAATTCTTGCAGTGAGCCACGATTGAACGGAGTTTGCGGTGCGTCACCTTACTGGCAGTCAGAGTGGCGACAATGCCGTTAGCAAAGTTCAACGTCGCTGTCACGTAGTCTAAATAACCTGAATCTGAGGCTCTGCTGCCACTGGCTGTCAGCTTCACCACTTGGGAATCTGCCAATTCCAAAAGCAAGTCGATGTCGTGGATCATTAAATCCAAAACAACCGATACGTCGTTAGCCCGCTGGGAATAGGGACTCATCCGGTGAGCTTCCAATGCCAGTAACTCTTCAGTTTTCAGCACTTTGCCGAGTTCCTGAAAAGCTGGATTGAAGCGCTCGATGTGACCCACTTGTAAAATCCGGTGGGCCTCAGCAGCCGCGTTTACCAAAGATTCGGCTTCGGCAATGCTAGCCGCGATCGGCTTTTCAATTAAAACGTGAACACCCGCTTGGAGACAAGACATCCCCACAGGGTGATGCAGGCGAGTTGGAACGGCGACGCAAACTGCATCTACGTGGGCGAGCAAATCTCGGTAGTCTTCAAAGAAGCGAACCCGGTATTTGCTTGCTACATCTATTCCCCGCTCTACATTTATATCTGCAACACCCACGAGTTCGATATCTTTTAGCAAGCTCAGAACTCGCGTGTGATGCTGGCCCATATTGCCAACCCCAATCACCCCAATGCGGAGGGGTTCGAGTTGACTTCGCTGGGCGAAAACGTTTGCGTATCCCAATGACATCCTATCTAGCACTCCTGGATTCTCCTCCACCACCACAGGAATCAAGCCCCTTGGCTTCCCTCAGCTACTCACAGCCATCCAGATAGTACCACAGTCAAACTATTTGTGAAGAATTTCTAAGTTCAGTTGCGATTATCGCATCAGGCAATTAAGCAGAAGCTAGTCATACACAAGGGCAGAATACAGGGGTCAAATGTCTGGACATTGCGTATTGACAAAATATATTAAATATGTATTGGCATTGGGACGATCGCCTGCTGCATCACCAGAACACAAACCCGTCGGAATATTTGGCTATGACGATAAAACATTTTTCTAGTTTATGTTCAAAAGTAATAGTAAAAGTCATAAATTATACAAACAGAACAGAGGATGCATCCGTATTAGTTCGGTTATTTACATTTTGCAATCTTTGAATTCAAAAAAATTTAGTTTAAGAATGCGGATAATTACGGGCGACGGTTCACTCAAATAAACTAGACTTACGTAAAGCTTAATAAAAAACAATGATTCAAAAACAAAGGCCCAGATTAGGAAGTGCGATCGCTAGCACAATTTTAAGTTTGTTTTCAGCCCTCTCATTGGTAGGAGTTGACAAAACACAAGCCGCCGTACTTACCTACAATTTTCAAGTGGACGAGGGTGGAGGTAGTGGTTTTTTCAAGGTGAATTACTCCTCGGTTAGCGCAGAAAGAGGATATCAAGAAATTGCTGTAAGCGAGGGAAGATTAAACACTCCTTTTATTCTTGAGCCTTTTTTTGAAGAACGCAAAGAATACTACAATTTGGCAGGGGCTATAGCTATATTTTATGAAGGGGTTTTTCACGGAATCACAGGAGGCGGCTATGACTCAGCGACAAGAGAATTAATAGTTCCTCCAGACCAACTAGGAGGACCCGATCGTATTGAGTATAGCGGCAGGGCATTTGCGTATATGGAAATGTACGTGCAGCATTATAGGGGTATTAGTATTATTGGGCCATCTTGGTTCCAGGGGTTTAAGGAGGTATCTATTAGCCGCAGCAACGGTATTTCAGAGGAACACAGACAGAAGATAGACTCTGCCGATGTTTATTACACCCTAGTGAATACCGAACCCGAACCAGTTCCCGAACCTCTCACCGTTGGGAGTACAGCTTTAGCATTGGCAGGTTTAAGCTGGTTAAAACACAAGAAAAAAATGGCAGCTTGAGGTGCGATCGCACCTCAACAATTAAGCACTCAGAAGTCACTTTTCAAAGAATATTCGAGTTGCAAAATTTTGCTCTCGATTGGGAGACAGAGCTCTGGCTTTCAAAATCGCAGCTACCAAAAACGCATAGGACAAAACTCCCACCAAGGCCAGCAAAAGTACGCTGACGGCTCCCGACGCGTTCCACAAAGCGTGAAGTGCCGAAGCGCTGAAATAGCCGACGCCCAAAATTTGCCAGCGCTTCCTAGGTTTGAGGGCGCTCAAACCGATAAAATATCCCAAATAGCCGCTGTAAGCCATGTGTCCGGCGGCGGAACCCAAAATGCGGGGAATTAGCAACTGCAATCCTACTAATTGTCCCGCCTCCGCCCCTGCTTGCAGGGTGACATTTTGGATGACATTGGGAACGTACTGTCCCAGAGTTTCTAACAGTGTAAAGCCGACGGCCGAGGCACTTCCTAACAGAATTCCGTCTAAAGGTTCCCAAACGCCGATTCGAGCGCGCCACGGATTTCGCAGCCAATTTCCCAGCAGCATCGCTCCCAAAACGGGCAAGGCTTTCAGTAATTCTTCCATCAGACCCGCCCCGAAAAACATTCTGTTCAAAAAAGGCAAAAAACTGATTGTTTCGCCTTCGGTTGGCAGGCGGCCGGGCAAAATTTCTCTAAATACGAATATAAATCCAATTAATAAGGGGCTGATCACAATCAGGACTGTAGCTAAGGCAGAACCAAGCAATACCCACCAAGGCTTGTGTTTGCCGCACAGTTGATAGATAAAGTAGTAAGCCGCACCGGCGAGGTAAGCTGACAGCAGCAAGTTGAATGCTGCAGAATTGCCAACTGCGACAAACATCGACACGACAACAATAACTGTGGCGATACCTGGATATAAGTAAGCTTTTTGACTTAATTGTTTGCCAGTGGAGGCGATCGGGAATAATTGAGTTAAAGTGAGAGCATCTTTTTCGCTAGCCGCAAAATTGCCCGTTTGTGGTGCAGGGAATCCGGGTTGATTTTGGTAAGGGGTTACGGGAGATTCAAAGATGAATTCAGGGCCGTCAAGGCCGAGACTGATGCGATCGCCTGTTTCTAAAGTTTGGCAGCCAGAGAGCTTTTTTCCGTTGATATAAGTTCCGTTAGCGCTGTTGAGGTCGCAAATTTCCCATCTCGTCACATTACCCTGAGTTAGGGGACGGATCGTGGCGTGGCGACGGGAAACCATGCCGTGACCGATCGACTCTAAGGCTATTTGACAATTGCGATCGCGTCCTATGACCAATTCCCCATCTTCAGAAAGTTGGTACTGGGATGCTGGGGTTCCCACAGCATCTTTGGCTGGCACTTGTCGCAGAAATCCGATTTCATTAGTCATGAGTTATGAGTCATTAGTCATTAGTCATTAGTCATTGGTCATGAGCTCGCAAGCTGTTAGCTGATGTTATTTTTGAGCAGTCTTTATTCCACAGTTATTAGTTGTTAGCTGCTGACTAATTACTAATTACTAATAACTGCTGACTAATGACTAATGACTAATGACTAATCACTCTGCTTATAGATTTGCTCTGGCATCCTGAACGGCTGCATAGAAAAATATGCCAGTTAGCGGTACGCTCAGGGCGAGGATGATGCCCGTGACTAAATTGCCAAGTTGAGCTTCTCCCGATGACAGCTCAAAGATGGAGCCGACTGCCGCGATCGCAGTGATGCACGAAAGAGCTAAGAGTAAACCACTTTTCGGAGTTCCTGCCATCATACTGATTTTACTGCCTTTGGCGAAAATTTATGCTTGACTAATGCTTCATTCAGTGCCAGCTTGTTTTCTACTCTGTCTACAAACAGCACTCCGTTGAGGTGATCCATTTCGTGCTGAATTGCCCTCGACAGTAAGTCTGTTGCTATCAGGGTTTGTGGGCGGCCGTATTCGTCGCGGTAGGAGACTTCAATGACTTCTGGGCGTTTGACTTCTAAATAAACTCCCGGAATGCTCAAACACCCTTCTTGCAAGATGCAGATATCGCTGCTGCTACTTTTGATGGTGGGGTTGATCAAAACGATTGGTGGTGTGGCGGGGTTTTCCGGGTCGCAGTCGAGGACGATTACTTGTTTGTGGACTCCCACTTGGGGGGCGGCCAAACCGATACCGTCGGCACTGTACATGGTTTGCAGCATTTCTCGGACTAGCTGCCTAATTTCTGCATCGACGCTTTTGACACGCTTGGCTGGCTGCCGCAGGACGCGATCGCCTAATGTGTGTATTGTTAGGGGCGGTTTTTCTAACTTTTTCTTTTCAATCAAGACCTGAGCCGTCATAAAACCTCGCGGGATATTTGGAAACCCCCAACGAAAGCTGTTGGGGAATGAAATTGGAACCAATACTATTGTTTTCAATATTAATCTAATTTTAAGTAGCCATGACTGGAAACAAACCAAACCAACGGCCGATTATTTCTCTGGGGCTTTCGCCTGTTATAGTCGCGGTAGAGCTTTTGGGTGCGATCGCGATTTTGCTAGCTGTTTTGCTCATCGTCAAGTTTTGGGCGGTTTTGCCCGATCGAATTCCGATACATTTCGGCTTGGGGGGGCTAGCTGATGCTTGGGGAGACAAGGTGATGATTTGGATCGTGCCGGCGGTTGCTGCCATTATTTTTGCCGTTTTAACTGCGGTTTCGCGCTATCCCCATACTTTTAATTATCCGGTACCGATTAATTCTGAGAACGCTCATCGGCAATATCTGTTGGGCAGAGACCTTTTGGCTTGGCTGAAGGCGGAGATTTGCTGGCTGTTGGCGTTTGTGGTGCGACAGCAAATTCTTGTCGCTTTGGGCAATGCTCAAAGATTGAGTATGGAGTTACTTTTAGGGTTAGTTTTTTTGATATTTGGGACAGTTGGCGTGTATTTGCTCAAGGCTTATTCTGCTCGCTAGATCTAGGGCAAAAAACTTACATATAGCCTTTCTCAGAAATATGAGGTACGAGTGGGCATAGGGCATAGGGCCTTCCTCACTTTTTTGAGAACCGCTATATACCCAACAATAAAGTTTTTTGGTATGATGTTTTTAACTCCAGGTAATATTATTGTGCCTAAATAAATAAATATTTTTTTTTGTATTGAGGACTCAAGTCATCTAAGTTTTATGAGGAGTTTAGTTATCACTACAAACATTTTTGATTTCTGGTAATTGAGGAGACATGATAGTAATCATACGCGAGGGGTTAGTTATACGGTAGATGCCGCTCGACTAACCCATCAGATATGTTTGCTTATTGTTGATCGGCAATACTCGCAACTGTCGATTTTTTAAATCAGGTTCTAAGCCTAGTTCTTCCATTGGAATCACCCCCAACAAAACAGCGGAAACGCCTGCGGGCAGTTCTAAACAATCAAATCTGCCCTCTCTCCCCTCTACAATAATTTGAGCATCTGCAAAAATTCTACCTTTTTTGATGCCAGGCGATGTTTCTACATCTCTTTCTCCTACTTGTTTTAAACCTAGTTGGCTAATAATAAGAGCTGGCAAGGAAAGTAGTGTCGCTCCGGTATCGACAACAACGTTATCGAGGGTAACAGAGCGAACTTCCTCAGCACCAATGAATCCCCGTTCAGCCATAACTATATCGATGCGATTGGTGACGGTGATTGTCGTGATTACTTGACCCATTTGTTTTTCTTGTAGATTGGGGAGTACCAGGGTCATAATATGTTACCTCTTTGAGTGTAATTAGTGGATGTTTCTATTGTAAGGCTATCTATAATCCTGCGAAAGTTAGTTAAAATCATTTTAATGACCGGCTAAAATTAGAATTTGCCTCAACGCATGACACCAGAAAACAACTCTTCTCAACCCAATCGCCCTGAGTCTAACGTGACTGTAGAAAGTCAGAACGGTGCGAGCCCTACTGTGCCACCAGAATCAGGGACAATCGTCGTTACTGCTGAACCGGAAAAACCGGTGCCACCGCCTCCAACTCGCAAGGTTTTTTTGCCACCGCAGCCGGAACAAACGACTGCTGAGAAGTCGGGGTCCGTGCTGACGCTGGGGTTGATCGCTGCGATGATTTTTGGGCTGGCAAATGACAACATTTGGCTGGGCTTAATTGGCGCCGTAGGTGCGATCGGCATATCGCTGCGGCTGATGTGGCCGAGTTGGGGCAAAATCTGGGCGCAGGTAATTCCGCCGACTTGGCGCACGCTGATCGTCGCCTGCTTCGGGCTGTTAGCTGGGATTGTTGGCTTGCTGATGCTCAGCGGTACTAATACTGAACCGGGAAGCCGCAACATCCAAATCAACTGGGACGCCATCGGCGCTTTGGGCGAGTTGATCGGCGCTTTGGGCCAAATTTTGATCGCAATTTTGGGCGTTTACGTGGCTTGGCGGCAGTACGTGATCTCGAAAGATTTGACGATTCAGCAAAATAGAATTACGCAGCAGCAAACGATCGATGCTTATTTTCAAGGGGTTTCCGACTTAGCCCTTGACGAACAAGGGTTTTTGGAAGACTGGCCGCAGGAAAGGGCGATCGCAGAAGGCCGCACCGCTGCGATTATGAGCAGTGTAGATGCTGAAGGTAAAGCTAAAATTCTGCGGTTTTTGTCGCAGTCTAGATTGGTTACTCCTCTGAAGCGCGATCGGCTTTTAGGCCGCCCCATCCTTGACGGCGACGGTGGCTACGCGGAAGATAGAGATCACGGTATCCGCGTTATCGATCTCAATGTCATGTTAGCGGGTGCTAACCTGGCTGGCACCGATTTGCGGTGGACGGATTTGAGCGAAGCCAACCTCGTCCGCGCCAATCTCAGCAAATGCGATTTAGTGAAAGCCAACCTCTCGCGCGCTGTCTTGTACGACGCCAATCTCGCTCGCGCCGACATGAGAGCCGCCGCATTATTCTACGGCTCGGCACAAACTGCATCCCCTCGCAGCCGTACCGAATTTCCTAACTATCAAACGGGTGAACATACCGGCGCTGTGGTTGAACGTGCTGATTTCACCGGTGTCAAGCGGCTGTCGGAGGAACAGCGCTATTACTGCTGCGCTTGGTGCGGCTCGAAGTCGAGAGAGACTATTCCCGGTGGCTGCGAAGGGATTCCCAATAAACTCGGACGTTAAAATTATCAGTACCGCTGTACTTAGGTATATATTTGGCGATCGCTCGGCAGCGGACTATACTTTAATTTTAAATCTACAGTCGGGCGCTGTTTTAGCCCTGACAAATACGGATTTAAGGCTAGAAGTAATTCCGCGCCTGGAGCGCTCCAAAAGCCTGGACGAGGTAATTTTTGTCGCTGCTAGGTGCTTTCTGATGGGACGATAAATGGCACCTATAAATCGCTAATTTAGGTAACAGCTATGCAGATGATGAGCAGCAGCATTCTATGGCTTTTTAGCCTCTGTCACTTTTGCTAATGCGCGGCTTCACAACTTTTGGAATGCAAGTGGAAGTAGCCGGGCTACTAATTAATATTTGGGCATTTTTTGGTGCCTTATTAGCAGATTCAAACTATTAGTAAAGTTACCCTAATTTAGGGCGGTAGCTATTTGTTGGATTTGTGAAAGAGGCTGAGCATTACAGTCGGATATTCCGGTTTTGGTTGGATCTTTAGCGCTACTGATAAATTCCGTTGATATGCAATCATTGGACCCCTAAGCTTACGGCATTATGGAGGTTTCAATGGCACTCGGTTTCGTGTTGATTAATCCGACTTGTTGGGAATATGGTGTTATGACATTATTTGCTACATTAGTGCTGTACATGGCTGTTGAATTTGCTGCGTGGGTCTAGGTAGCTTAATATACTTCTCCCTATCTTTTGCATAAACTTAATTTACTCTATTTCCCAAGCTGCCTGAAAAAAGTCTCTTTCACACAGCATAGCGTAGCGATAGGTTGTTTCTACCTCCAGCCCAGCTTCTGCGTAGCGATCGACTAAAATTTCCAGCCGTTTTGCTAAAATCTCAAAATCCGGGCTGCTATAGGTGGAAATCCAGTCGCTAAAAGCGTGTTCCGGTATATTAGGTTTAGCTAGCTGCTGTCCCAAAAAAGCGTACAACCGCAAGCAAGGAGTCATCGCGGCTGCTGTTAAACCTACACCACTTCCCCAAGCTGTCGCTAATAAAAAATCTGTATAGCGACGGGTAGCAATTTCCGGTTTTGCCTCTTGCAAGTTTACACCCCATTTGGCTGCATATCCTTGATGCAAACGAAGTTCTTCTAAAACGCCACTACCGAGATCGTGAAGGATTTCAAACCCCTCCCAGTCAGGTGCTTTTGCGGCAGCGATACTGTAAGCGCGAGCAAATGCTCCCAGAAAAAATGCGTCTTGTGCAACGTAATATGCAAAACTATTTTGGGGGAGGCTGCCGTCAGCAATGCCTCTGACAAAGGGATGTTGTAGACAAGCTTCGCTTAAGTCTTGATTTGCTTGCCAAAGATAATTGGAATTTGTCATGCAATTTTGAATCGATGGGTTATGATTGTAATTTTTATAATCTGACTAAACATCTATGATAACAGATGTTTTCGCGTGGCGTGTGTCATTTTTATGATATCTTTTATTTTTTGTATTTAAAAAAATAGATAATTGTTGGTACGCGGCTATTTTGTGGGCGGATATTGTCCGGCTAAAAGAGCGAAATTACGTGCCGAACCTCTCTCGTGAAGCAGCTAGGGGGTGTGGGGAAAAAGAAACTTTTGATTTAACGGTTGAAAAGCCAATTCTTAAACAGAAACTGCTATGAAAGATACACCTAAGTATTCCTTGGTAATTCCTATCTATAACGAAGAAGAAAATCTCGCTGAATTGTATCGGCGAATTAGTGCCGTGATGGATCGAATGGACGGTCCAGTAGAATTAATTTTAATCAATGATGGCAGTCGCGATCGCTCTCTAGAACTTTTGCGAGAATTGCACGAAAAAGACTCACGAATTTGTTACCTCAGTTTGGCCCGCAATTTCGGTCATCAAATAGCTGTAACTGCAGGTTTAAACTTTTCTAGAGGTCAAGTGGTAGTCATCATGGACGGCGATTTGCAAGACCCACCAGAGCTAATTATAGATATGGTAGAACAGTGGCAGCAGGGCTATCAAGTTGTTTACGCTCAGCGCACTCAACGCCGTCAAGAAGGTTGGTTTAAGCGATTGCCAGCTTATATGTATTATCGCATTTTGCGGAATCTTGCTGATGTGGATATTCCCATAGATACGGGAGATTTTTGTTTGATGGATAGGTGCGTGGTGGATGTACTCAACGCCATGCCAGAACGTAACCGCTACATTCGGGGATTGCGCGCTTGGATTGGTTTTAAACAAACCGCAGTTAAGTTTGAACGTGATCCGCGCTTTGCAGGTGAGGTTAAGTATACCTTCAGAAAATCTTTGAGTTTAGCGATGAATGGTTTAGTATCTTTTTCAAAAGTTCCCCTCCGACTTTCGATTTATTTGGGGTTGTTTGCTGCATTTATATCAGTGTTAATGGCTTTTTTGATTTTGTACTGGCGGCTTTTTTATCCAAACTCTGCCTTAACTGGTTTGACAATTGTGATGATGGCAGTTTTCTTTTTGGGGGCGGTACAGTTGGTGAGTATTGGGATTTTGGGCCAGTATATAGGGCGGATTTACGAGGAGGTGAAGGGCCGGCCACTTTATACGCTGGCAGAAGTGGCTGGCTTCGATCCATTGCGTCAAAAAAATAGTAAATAAGCAGGAGGTTTTTACTATCTTGATGGTTTAAAGATAGCGGTTGTATCCTGCCTGAATCACCTGAAGCCTGAACCACATTCAAAATGCGGGTTGTTGATTCATTATTTTCTACTTAATTTCAGCCTATATACACTCCCGATCCCATCGTTGAGTGACTCTATTCCAGCCAAAGTAATCTTTAATAGCTAATGCTTGTTGTCTTAAAAAGTCTTGTTTTTCAGGATTTTTTACCAAGTCAATCACTGCTGCAATAAAAGCATTATTAGTTTCCTCATTCCCCGCAGATCCCTTAATTCTGATACCTGATTTTACAGTGTCATCTAAATCTGCATAAGTTGTCACCACAGGAACACAACCAGTAGCTTGCGCCAAGCACTAATACAGAAAATCTCCGCAGCAGTATGACAAGGATAAACCCAGATACCTGATTTGAATAATTTTTTCACTAACTCCTTGTGTCGAATACTGCCATCTTCATAGACATTTTCCTGCTCTAAAAGTTGTAATTTCTTTTCTTTTTATCGGGTAAATATAGAAATTTCTCAAGATAAGGTAAATTAATTAAAGAATCAATTCCTTGCCAACCATAAAAAATATGTAATTCAACATCGGGCACTTCTTTGATATAGCAACCGCCAAGGCGGTTATGGCATAAACTGTAAGTATTCCCAATTGCTCGATTGCGAGCGTACAACTTATGCCCAAGCCCTAAAGTTACGACCTTCGTCAACAGGTGATAATCGCTATCAAAGTCGATGTCTTGAAAACTACTGAAGCCAGTCAACTGTTCAATATTAGTGGCAACACGATCGGTCTCTGGCTAAAATGACTTGCCCAAACAGGGGGGTTTGAGGCATTGCCCAATCAACCGTTGGGTAATGGTCATAAAATTACAGGGGGTACAATTTAAAGAATTTGTGAGGGCCCATGGGGATAAAACACAAGTAGAGATGGCAGAACTATTGTTTGAGGAAATTAGCGATATAACAATCTCAAAAGTCTTAGAAAAAATTGGTTTTAGTCGTAAAAAACTTATGGATATCGAGAAAGGGGCGAATAAAAAGACCCATAATTCACAGAACAGTTAGCCAGATATAGCCAAGAAGAACGAGTTTATATAGATGAGTCAGGGATGGATGACCGAGATGAATATGGGTATGGGTATAATGAGATAGGTGACAGGTTTGAAGCACTAAAAATTGGTAAAATAAGAAGAGGACGAATAAATATAATTGCGGCGGGAGTTTAATGGAAAATTACTAGCACCATTTACGGTAGAAGGAGCTTGTAATCGAAGCGTATTTGAAATCTGACTAGAAACTTGTTGAGTACCAGTATTAAAACCTGGACCCGTTGTGATAGCAGATAATATAACATTCCACAAAGGTGGACGTATTCAAGAGATAATTGAATGTACGGGATGTCGATTGCTATATTTGGCACCTTATGCGACAGATTTAAACAAAATTGAGAATGATGGTCATGGCAAAAAAGTCGCATCCGTCAACAAACCCATAGATTTAGCTGTGTTCGAGATGCTCTGGAAGATGTCCTCAGCAAAGCGTTCTAACCGCCTTGGCGGTTGCTATACTTTTACATAGAAAATCATTTAGGATCGCTATAGTCACCATAGCTGGAGCGGCTAGCATTAATGCGTTTGAGTGCGAATTTCCTAGAACAGCCCAAGGGCAGGTGCTTTGTTTTTTCCTGGCATTTTGTGCGATCGCGCTAGGTGGTTATTTGACAGCAACGCTGGGCACATTTTTTGTGAGTCAGGATGCTGAGAGCGATGGAGCAGAAATAGCTGCTACACAATCAATTCAAGCTGTGGAAACAAAAATTACTGCACTGCGAAGGTTCAAGCCTGCTTGAGGAAAAGGTTTAGACCTGTGAATTGCTGACCTTGGATTTGAGGATCGAGTCGATCGCTCTCGATACGATACTAGAGAAACGATGATGTCTGTCCAATTATAGATTACCTTTTACTCTAAACTATTCCAAGCGAGAGATGATCTTTTAAATTTTGAATTTTAATATAAAAATATCCTCTAACCACTCAAATAAAAAAAATAAAATGATGGAAAAAACAAGCAGAATAAATTATTGATAGAGACAAAAAAACTTTATTCAGGATTAATCTCTTATTTCACTGTTCAATAGTGCCGACAGTTTTGCTCTGGCTCAATGCCTGATTTTATAAGACTTAGAGCCACGGGGGATAATTAAATCAAAGTCATCTCCACTCCTGACTTGCATTTAATTCGACTTTTTTATGGTCCTTGCCCTATCAAGCTTGTATCATCGTTTCCCAAAAAAACGCAGTATTGATTGAATGTTAAGCTGTTTCTATTTATTGCATTGACACGATAAACTCATGGAAAACACATTATTCGATCGCACATTCCGGGACAGCGAAGGCAAAATAGTTATAGCTCAGATGCCCAATCTACCACTGAGTGTCGGGATTGTAGCTACTTTATTAACGCTGATTGTTACAACAGGTAAAATTAATTTAGGGTTGGAGCTAGTAGCCTTTGGCTCTTTGTTTACTTGGGCTTGGGAAGAATTATTTCAAGGCGTTAATTACTTTCGTAGAGCATTAGGTCTGATTGTGCTTGTTGGTCTAATTGCGTGGAAACTTCAATAGTTAGGTAAGCATACATCAAATCCATAAGGTAGAGCAAAACCTTTATCGAGCGGATGAGGAACGGTGGAAAGGTTGACAGGCTGTAATGGACAACCCAAAAATTAACACCTATCGGATGTGGGAACACCTCAACAATGCTCAACTAATTCGCTACCTGCTACTCTTTGTGCTTGCTTGGGCTATCGTGCAGGTGTTGGCTTTTATTTTTGCAGCTACTCTCGCCTTTCTGCTGAACTAACCCGTCAAATTTGTATCTCGTTTCCTCCCTCGTTGGCTAGCGGTAGTGCTGGCTTTTTTACTTGCCTTATTGATTGATTGTAGGTGCGTTAATGGCAACGTTAGGATTAGCTAACATTTCCCAAGCACAGCATTTATTAGAACAGGATCCTCAATTTTTAGACTCGCCACTGGCACTGTTGGAAACATTTCAATAGTTTCTGTTAAATCCCCATATTACGTTAGATTTTAGCACTTTTAAGCAACCACTGCACCAACAAGTCATAGGCATAATCTGCCTGGAATTTTCCACAGTGCAAAATCTGTTATTCAGTTTGCTAGATGTGATTGTGCTTACGTGGTTCCCTTCTTTATGCTGATCGATGGTAGACGACTATTGGGATCTGATGTGAGGCTCTTTCCACCCGGCTTATACGAGGATTTGACCAGGGAAATCCAAAATAAATTTTTAGGTTTCTTTTGGCTCGGTTGCTATTATCAATATTTTTCGGCTTCTCTACCTTTGTGGTGTTTATCTTGGTGGATATTCCCTATGCACTGTTCCTGGCGGCAGTCGCAGGCGCATTTGACCTTATTCCCCGTATTGGCGCGATGAAATTCGTGGGGAAAAGACAGAACAATTTTCTGGTTGATGTTGAAGCTAGTTGGCTTGAGATTTCGGTTAAGATATTTTGTTTTAAATCTCTGGGAGAGCAATAATGAAAGGTTTAAAGGGAAAAAACGCACTCATTACTGGAGCGAGTTCAGGTATTGGGCAGGCATCGCCATTCGTCTTGCTCAAGAAGGTTGCAACATTGCCGTTAACTATCGCAAAAGCTTAGAAGAGGCAGAAGATAATGAAGAAGTAGCTCTGCAAAAAGCCTGTGGACAAGCATCGGAATGCGGGGTTGAAACGCTATTAGTTCAGGGAGATGTCTCCAAAGAAGATGATATCCTTCGTATGGTGAAGAGTGTCATTGATAAATTTGGTAGTCTGGATATCCTGATTAATAATGCTGGGATTCAAACAGAAAGCGCATCCCATGAAGTGCCAACGGATGAATTCGATCGCGTGATAGCAGTCTATTTGCGAGGTGCATATCTCTGTGCGCGGGAAACCATTAAGCATCTGTTAGAGCAGCAGCGCTCTGGGGTGATTATCAATATTTCGAGTGTGCATGAAATCATTCCCTGCCCGATGTATATCAGCTATTCCATCAGCAAAGGTGGCATGGGAAATCTGACTAAAACCCTAGCGTTGGAATACGCAAGCCGAGTCATCCGCGTCAATGCTATTGCCCCGGGTGCAACAATTACACCGATTAATGAAAGTTGGACGGACAATCCAGGACAAAAGGCAGTAGTGGAAAGCCATATCCCAATGGGACGGGCAGGTACATCGGAGGAAATGGCTGCATCTGTTGCCTTTCTTGCATCAGATGAAGCGGCTTACATTACGGGACAAACGCTCTATATTGATGGTGGATTGACCCTTTATGGTGACTTTCGCGAAGCTTGGTCTGCCTAAATTAACTGGGAGAAACTATGGGGAGGAAATAGGCGATCGCTGTCATTTTACCTAAAAAAGGATTTGTTTGGGCGATCGCTTTCTTTACTCACCGGACACTAGACTAAACCGCACTAAGCTGTCATGCAGATATGATTGAACGTGGCAGCCAGGAAGGCATTGCGGAGGAGTTAGACCGCAAATATCTCAAGTAGTGGTATCTTGCTGCATAACAATCAAATAATTCATTAGGGCGATGAACTTGATAGAGAAACATCATCGAGCGCACTGACACTATTACCAGCCACAAATCAAGAGTTTCTGCTATTAATATAAATCATGAAGATTTTTTTTGACATCTTATTCTGATTGCGGAGCGATTTCCTGGGCGGAAGTTTCCCAATTTGCTCCTTTATTAGTGGGTATAAAATGGTATTTTTCAGAGCCAATATCCTGTGAGCTGTAGATGCCAGCACATTGCTCACAAGTTAAGCTAAAAACACTATTGTCAATGAGTAATCTTACTCATTTTTTACCTGTTGACCCAATTAA
>NZ_JAUBQS010000019.1:0-117097 GCF_036701355.1 Microcoleus sp. Pol12B3 | reverse complement strand
CCGAACCAACCGATGTAAATGCGGTTGTCTGTGCTTGTGACCCACTCACAAAAGCGTTCCCAGACGTTGGCGCTTTCGCGCTGCTGTAAGGTTGTTGTCATTTGTTTATGATTGCTTTATTTGGTTTTCAATGTTCGTGACGGCTTTGTGTTCCGCCATGTAAATAAACATAAAGCTTTTATTTCAGTTTGTAAAGGGCTTCTAAGCACAGTTTTTTTTATAAAAAATATAACCAGAGCTTATGTCAGCCTGGAAAGCTTGCTTTGTGGGGTTTTTAAAAGCAGAAGGTGGACTTTGTGGACGATCGCCCACAAATGCAGAATACTCATAATCTACCTGGGCGACGAAATTCCGGGCTTGCGTCAGTGTTAAGATAGATGAAGGTCGGCGATCGCCAACCGCAAAACTCGCACTGCACAGATATATGTTGTTGCGTAAGTCCAATCGATAAAAGTCCCAACGAATGTCCCGCACCGTCACCTACAGCCCTGCTTATACTCTGGTTCCTACTTACGAGTGTTTTAACCGCTGCACCTATTGCAATTTTCGGGCCGAACCCTTGCAAAGTCCTTGGCTGACAGTACCAGAAGCCGAAAAACAGCTTTTGCTGCTGCAAACTCAAGGTGTAATTGAAATTCTGATCCTCAGCGGCGAGGTACATCCTCACAGTCAACGGCGAAAAGCTTGGTTGCAACGGATTTACGATTTGTGCGAACTGGCACTTGCTCTGGGATTTTTGCCGCATACTAATGTGGGGCCGCTCAGCTTTGAGGAGATGGCACAGTTAAAAGAGGTGAATGTATCGATGGGGCTGATGCTAGAACAGCTTGCCCCACATTTGTTACAAACTGTTCACCGACACGCACCGAGTAAAGTTCCGGCGCTGCGGCTGCAACAGTTAGAATGGGCTGGGGAATTGAAGATTCCGTTTACCACTGGTTTGCTGCTGGGAATTGGGGAAAGTGAGGCCGATTGGGTGGAGACATTAGAGGCGATCGCCCGCATTCATTCGCGTTACAATCACATTCAAGAAGTTATCCTGCAGCCACACAGTCCGGGAAATCAGCAAAGTTGGGACGGTGAAGTTTTTAATGCTACAAAAATGCCGGAAGTAATTGCTATCGCCCGCAGCATTTTACCTGATGAAATTGCCCTACAAATTCCGCCCAATTTAGTTGCACAGCCAGACATATTGCTGGCTTGTTTAGAAGCAGGTTCTAGTGATTTAGGAGGAATTGGGCCGCGGGATGAAGTTAATCCCGATTATCCTCACTTGCAACACCAAACTTTAACAAAAATTTTAGCAGTATCGGGATGGCAACTTGTGCAGCGTTTGCCTGTTTATCCTCAGTACGATAAGTGGCTGCCGCAGACATTGCAAACGGCTGTTAAACAATGGAGAGTTAGTCATTAGAAATTCTTATTTCTTAGTCTGCGCAGGCGGACTTCGTTTGACAAGAAGCGGTTTCAACCGCCGAGTGATAAAAATAAACTATTGAGATTTTAAATCAAAGAACCGCCACCATCAATCCAGACTTCAGTACCTGTGATAAAGCTGGAGGACTGTGATACCAGAAATAACACTAATTGGGCGACTTCTTCGCTAGAACCTGCGGTATTATCCGTCAAAGGAATCATGTCTTGAATGGAATCAGGCGCGACTGGAATGCGATCGAGATGGCGCTTAACGGTGCTTTCTTCAATGGCAGTCAGTACACCGCCCGGACAGATCACATTGACTCTAATTTGGCAGGCTGCGAGTTCTAGCGCCAGCATTTTTGCAAAGGCTACTTGGGCAGCTTTTGAACAAGCATAGGCCGTGGCACCAACTTTCCTGAAACTTCTGGTGCCATTAATCGATGATGTAATTACAATTGAACCTCCTTGTTTTTTCAGATGAGGAACAGCATACTTAACAGCCAAAAATGTTCCTCTAAGGTTGGTGTTAATTGTCCGATCCCACTCATCGGGTTCTATCTCCTCTATCGGCGACCATACACCGTTAATACCCGCATTTGCAAACAAAATATCAATTCTTTGATATTTGTCAAAAATTGTTTGAAACGCTTTTTGCATTTGCTGAGAATCTCCAACATCTGCGGCAATAGCCAGCCCGCAGCCTCCTTCCTTGACCAACTGGCGGACGGTTTCTTGCCCCGTTTCCAAAATGTGATCGATAATAGCAACTTTTGCGCCTTCCTTAGCCATTAAAATTGCTGCTGCATGACCAATTCCCGACCCACCGCCGGTAATAACGGCAACTTTTTCTGAAAGTTTCATAATTTTTTATATAAATAACTTTTTTGCGCTATCGCAGAGCATAAAAATAATACTAGAGAGAAGACTTTAGTTCTCACTACAAACAACTTTTCGTCATCAAAATCATGAAAGTAAAAAGTGGTTTAATGTACTAATTATAGCGGTAAGGTGTGCAGTGCACACCCTACTTTAGGCTGAGGAGTACGTCAATTTTAACGCAGTTCCTACGGCTGTGGCACCCAGACCGAAACAGAACCGGCGTTACACCGAAAATCAGCCCAACCATCGTCATTCGTTGTGATTGGTTCTTTGATGTGTTCGGTGATGTCAATATAAGTTCGATTCGGTTGTCCGACTTCCATAAACTTGGTGCCATCGCCTCCGTTACTGAGTACCACAGCCATGCCGCCCGGATGTTCTTCATCTCCGAGTCGCGTCCAGCCAATGGTATTGGCGTGGTCGAAGTAATCGTACTGATTGCCGTAGGAATAAGTTTGGCGCGCGAACAAGAATTTATCGAGAATAAACTGATGTTTGTCTAACCAAATCTCGTATTCGTTGCCATCGTTTGCTGTATCCTTATAGTTGGCGCCATAATAGTCCGGGTAAAAAATGCACGGATATCCTTCGCTTCGCAGCAAGATTAAAGCGTACGCAAGAGGTTTAAACCAAGCCTCGACAACAGATTCTAGGGATTGTAATGGTTGAGAATCATGGTTGTCAACCAAGGTAACGGCGAGGGTTGGTTGCTGTTGGACGAGGGTGTTATCAAAAATTGTTCGCAAGTCGTAGCTATTGCCGGCTTTGCTAGCAGCGTGGAAGTTGTAATGGAGGGGTGCGTCAAATAAGGAGACTTTACCATCCGTTGCTTGGATGAAGTAGTGCAAAGCTTCCACTTCATAAGACCAATATTCACCGACGGCAAATAGGTCGCGTTGGGCATAGTGGCGAACGTGTTCCAACCATTCTTGGAAAAATTCTGCTTTAACGTGTTTGACGGCATCGAAGCGAAAGCCGTCAACGTTTGTTGTATCGACATACCACTCACCCCAGTATTTTAACTCCCCGCTGACTTCTGGGTTGTCCATATCTAAATCGCAACCCATGAGGTAGTCAAAATTACCTTTTTCTAAGTCTACTCCTCCATCGAATTCTTTGCCTTTTAGCAGGTAAATGGCATGGGTTTCTGTGTTGTAAACGTTGTAATCAATGGCGTCAAAATGCCACCAATGCCACTCCATACTAGAATATTTTTTGTCACGTCCGGGGAAGGTAAAATGCGTCCAAGCTTTGATTTTTTGATATTCGCCTACGGTGTCATTCCGGTTGTCGGGATTGAAGGGTGTGGCTTCGGCTTCTTCTTCTGCATCGGCACCTAATTTGTGGTTGAAGACAACATCGGCATAAATCCGAATTCCTGCATCTTGGGCAGCTTTAATCGCGGCCAAATACTCATCTTTTGTGCCGTATTTCGTGCGTACCGACCCTTTTTGGTCGAACTCGCCTAAATCGAATAAGTCGTAGACGCCGTAACCCACATCCATGCCGCCGCCAGTTCCTTTATAGGCGGGTGGCAACCACAGGGATGTAACCCCTATTTTGGCTAAATCTTTTGCAGATTTCGCTAGCTGATTCCACAGGCTGCCGTCGTCGGGGCTGTACCAGTGGAAATACTGCATCATCACGCCATTGAGTTGAGACATATATTTAGTTTTTCCTGTTTTTTTAAATTGCGATCGACATAAATGTTCGTAGCTCGCTAGTTTACGTATGTCTGCAATCTATGGTTAATAAATATCATAAAAGATGGGGCTGCTAAAAAAAATCTATCTGTTGATGTATTGACAACAGAATGTAAATTTGATAGTAATTTTAGGCAGACTAAAAAATATTAATTTGGTGGCGACTTTGCACCAACTCGCTCAACTCTGGTGTTCCAAGTACCGTCGATCGCCAATTCAAGCAATCTAAATCCGGGCGGGATTTCGTCAAGGATAATCGGATGGCTTTTGGGTAAAAGTTGGATGCAGGTGCTGGGTGTCCCCAAGTAGGTAACTGACCCCCGCTGTTGTTGAAATTCTTGGTGAATGTGGCCACAGAGAACGATTTTGATTTGAGGGTATCGATCGACAATTGCCAAAAATTCATCGGCATTGTGCAGCATCATTCCATCCATTATTTCAGAGTCGATCAGCAAAGGATGATGGTGCAAGGCAATGATAACAGGTCGATCGCCTGTTTGTTGCAGTTGAGAGTCGAGCCAATGCAAGCTTTCTGGGGAAAGCCGCCCGCCGTCGCATCCGGCTTCCACACTCGATAGTAATAGAAATTGCCAGTTTCCTAGCATCCATGATTTTTCTGGGGAAAGAGGCGGTTGATTTAAGATTTCTGCCATGACTGAGATGTTGTCGTGGTTCCCAGGTATCCAGTAGGCGGGTATTCCGAGGGAGGCGATGAGGGAGACTAGGCGCTGGTAGGATTCGGGTGTTTCGTCTTGGGACAAGTCGCCTGTGAGTAGGAGTAAGTCGGGCGGCGGCTGTATCTGTTGCAAGCGATCGAGAACTGCTTGGAGGGTGCGGGCTGTTGAGAGGCCTTTCCATTCTCGATCGATCTCTGCAAACAAGTGAGTGTCGGTGATTTGGGCGACGAGTAGGGGAGAAACTGGTGTCATGGCTGGTGTTGCGGGTCGTTGCTATAGTTCTAGAGTACCTTCCCACAAGGGTTTTGGGGATATGGGAAAAAAGGGCGATTCCCTACCTTTGGGGAACCCACGCGCGATCTGGATAGCTGCCCTTTACGAAATTTTTGACAGGTATGTTAAAATTTTCGAGATTTGGTGTACTATAAGAAAACGTCAAATTTCAGACGTGACGGCGGCATAGCCAAGTGGTAAGGCAGAGGTCTGCAAAACCTCCACCCCCAGTTCAAATCTGGGTGCCGCCTTTTTTAATTTTTGTTAGATGTGGGGTGATAGGCTTTGAAAGCACTTCCGCAGCAAGATCCGACGTTTTTGGCTGAGGAGCCGAAGCGCTTAATGTTGGTGAAAGAACTACTGTATTGATCCGGTAAGTTGGTAAAAATAGCTGACCTCCTCACACAGCAATTTCAGCTATTACTCTTTCAGTTGCCGCAATTCGTAGGGCTCTATTTCCCACTCGCGCTGATTAGCTAAATAAGCTAAACGCTCTAAAAGTTTTCTAAATGGTGTCTTATTTCTATACTCTGGGCTTGGTTCAATTTGTGCATGGGCAGGATTTTCTTCAGTAGCTCGAGCTAAAACATCAATTTTGTAAGTAAATTCTGGTTCGCCTTTAGGATTATTCTGAATAACACTGTCAATGAGCCTCACATCTTTAGTAATTAAACTAACTACCGCGTCTTTTTCATCTTTTTGAGAATAACAGGGGTTATTCCCGCATAAACTAGCCCTATCAACAGAGGGACACATCGCTCGATCGGTAAATGCCTGTGTTGAAATGGTAGCCCTATTTCCTTGAATCTGATACAAGTTTCTATCATAGAATACGCATCTATACAACACCTCTTCATTCGCTACAAAATCTTGTGTCATGTTGAACTGAAGGATATTTAACTACCTATCCACTGCCATACATCTATTAAATCATCATTCAAACTAATTGAACCATCTTCCATTTCATTCTCTATGTCGGCACCCCAAACTTTTATATAGTCTATTACTTCCTCCTTAACATAGAGTGTAATTTTTTTTCCGAGATTCCACCACTCCAAGACAATTTCATTATCAACACTAATGTTTAGCAGAGGAGCGTGCCACCACCAATTATTTTTTAAGGCTATTGAATGTAGTTTATCAATAAGCTTTTCTGCCGTCTTAATCGTTTTAGGACAATTAGAATAAAGGCTTTCATAATCCTTTTCTAAATTACCAACTAAAGAGGCAATGTGGGGGAATGAAGAATATTTATCTGCAATCTGCTGTAAGTCTACTGGCTGCAAAAATACATATTCTTGCTCGATAGTATCCCTTATAGTTTCTAATTGATAGACGGATTTTTGTAAAGCATTTTCAGGCAAACTAATCAAAATAGACAGGCATTTTAAAAAGTTAATTATCCGGTGAGATGGTTGAGAATTAACTTCTACTTTAACAGATAAATCCGGTACAATATTTTTGGCTCCTATCATAATAGGAGAATTAGCTGGCAAAATATCTTTGTACGACGTTCTGATAATATAAGTTTGGCTTGAAAGAGTTACTGGCATCTTACTCAATTGGTTGAGGCTCCATTGCCGCGTGGAGTTTATCTGTAATACTCCACCGGAATAGCTTTCCTCCCGTTCGATTGAAGTTATCAAAGACATTCCAAATATCCTCCTTGTTTATTTTACCTTCTAAGAAAAAATCGGCATCAAACAAATAACCAGGTTCTTGAAAATTAGCTTGTGACGGGTCTTGTGCTATCACTAAACCGTGATTAAAATTAACTCTACCTCCTTCTATTTGAATTTCCAAATTTTTTACTAAAGTCCTAATCGAGTCAGACCACTCGCTACTACGCAGCTCAGAAGCAATTTGTGGACTGATTAATTCTGACCAAGGTTGGTCTTTATCGTCAATTTTCAATTTGGAGCGAAGTATCAAATCCCTATATCTTAACCCTAATCTAATGTAAAAAGAGGGATTATATATCTGTTCAAAAATGTTAACTGCTTTGGTAAATTTCTCTTTAAATTCTTCATATTGCCTGTATTCAAAGGTCGCTAAACTTAGGGTGTCTCGGTTTAAAGACAACTGCCACTTTGAATTTTCCGAGAGAAAATTATAGTTAGTATGCTGTGGCACAAGTGAACCTATTTGTGGAACTAAGGCCGCTATCTCAGGAGGGATGTTTAGAGACTGCGACTGTTGAAAAATGGGGTAATCAAAACGGACTTTATCCTGAAATTCAAAAGGCTCTTGATTGTTAATTTTTAGAATTGTAGGAAAGCGTACTTGCCCCACAACCTCTATCAAAGGAGTTCGGTGATAAATTACTCGTTGATAATCAGGTAGTTTCATGTCAGGTGGTACTTACTCCATACATTAATATTACCTTTACTTTAAAAAGAGGGTAACGAACGGTTTTACACTACGTCATATTTGAATAGACTAGCAACACTGGTAATAAAAAAATATTACAAACCATTGATTTTCTTTAACCTCAATGCTAATTATAGCATTGATAAAGTCAATCTGTCAATTGTCAATAAAAAAGTTCCTAATAAATATGACAATTTAATTGCTAATTGCTAATTGCCTTGGGGCGATTAGCAATTAGCAACTTTACCCAAAGTATCACATTTTGCTGATAATTCTTTGCAGGATTTCCACGCCTGTTACCGCTTGCCAGCCAAACAGCCCCAAGAGCACAACATTCAGAAAGATGTGAGTGTTTCTCGCCAAATCATTGCCTTTTTGCATCAAAGGAGTCAGCGAGGCTGCGATCGCAATTATTGCCGTCATTCCCAACCCTGCTAGCAAGTGCGGGCCGACAAATAGTTTGCCGTTGTTGATGTAGGTGACAGCCATTCCGCCCACTGCACCCGTTACCATCAAGGCTAGCAGCAAAGAACCCATCTGGTGATGCTTGATGTTGAATTTGCCCTTAATTAACTCTTTTTTGACTTCGCCTTCCGCGCTTCTGGTACGTCGGATTTGCAGGCCGAGATACAAAGCATAAAATGAGATGGCCAGCAGTACCCACATTAAAACTGGGTGGAAGAATTGGCTCCAAACTTTCACTGACTGAGGAATTTCGAGATTCATAGTGTTCTGAGGATTAGCAAACATACTTCATAAAACTTAGCATACCAGTCAGGCCGTCTCGTGCGACGGTAAAAATATACGGGATGAGAGACTATTATGCCTGCCACTAAACAAGACGCTGTATTGATTCAAGCCGCCAAGACTGGCAACATTATTCACGTCCAAGCTTTACTCGCTAAGGGAGTTGACGCTAACGCCAAAGACTCTGAGGGGACGACGGCTTTGATGTTTGCTGCCCAAAAGGGCTATACAGAAATCGTGCGTACTCTACTAAACAAGGACGCTAATGTCAACCAGGTGAGCAGGCGTTTTGGGCTAACGGCTTTGATGCTGGCGGCGGCTCACAAACAGGCTGACTCTGTGCGGCTGTTGCTGGCGGCGGGTGCGGATGTTAATGCTAAAAATGATGATGGAAGTACAGCTTTGATGGCGGCTTGTCTCAAGGGCGATAT
This sequence comes from Microcoleus sp. Pol12B3, assembly GCF_036701355.1. Lineage (NCBI taxonomy): Bacteria > Bacillati > Cyanobacteriota > Cyanophyceae > Oscillatoriales > Microcoleaceae > Microcoleus > Microcoleus sp. Pol12B3. Next base: position 108,598 of record NZ_JAUBQS010000019.1, on the reverse strand, counting down.
CAATGTTGTGCGGATGTTACTTGATGCTAATGCTGATGTAAATGTGCGAGATAAAGATGGAGATTCAGCTCTGAAAATAGCTGCTTTATCGGGTCACGAAGCTATTGTCAAAGCTTTGGTGGATGCGGGTGCTGTTGCTGAAAATTCTATGCTGTTTTTAGCTGTCCGTCAAGGAAGCGCTGAAATTGTGCGAATTTTGCTCAATTGTGGGGCGGATGCTAATGTTAAAAATCTAGAGAGCAAAACTGCTTTGATGCTGGCTGCGACGGTGGGAAATTTGGCTGTTGTCGAGGCGCTGTTGACTGCTGGTGCTGATGTCGAAATTCCCGACAAAAACGGAGAAACTGCTTTAACTTTGGCTGCGGATTCCGGCAATACTGATGTGGTGCAAACTTTGCTGGGTGCGGGTGCTAATCCGAATGTGAAAAATGGAGATGGGGGCACGGCTTTGATGGCCGCTGCTGCTGGGGGAAATGTGCCGATCGCTCATATCTTACTCGATGCCGGCGCGGATATCGACGCTAAGGATAAAGATGATGAAACTGCTTTGAATTTTGCGGTGGTTGAAGGCTGCGAAGATGTGGTGGAATTGCTCTTAAACCGACGTGCTAGTGTCGGTTCGAGAAATCGGTTGGGCGATACGCCTTTACTGGTGGCGGCTGTTCACGGCCATAGTGCGATCGTATCGGCTTTGCTGCAAAAAGTAAACTCAAATCGGGCTGAGTTTCTGAATGCGAAAAACTTTGGGGAGACGGCTTTGACGCTGGCTGCGTTTCACGGACATACTGAGACGGTGAAGGCTTTGCTTGACGGTGGTGCGGATCCCAATATCCCGGCGGATTTGGGGAAAACGGCTTTAATGAAGGCGTGCGATCGAGGTTATGTGGCGATCGTTCAATTATTAGTCGAAAAAGGTGCGGATGTCAACTTGCTGGATGATTCGGGCGCAACCGCTTTAATGTGGGCAGCACATCGGGGTTATGCTGATGCAGTAAAGATTTTAATTGATGCTGGTGCAGAACTAAACCACAAAAATCCGGGAAATTATACAGCTTTAATGCTGGCTGAGTTTAAGGGTTATTCTAGTGTGGTGAAATTGCTCAAAAGTGCTGGAGCACTGGAGTAAGAGTTAAATAGTTTTGAGTAAGGTAATTCTGTCATTCTGAGGGTAGGCTTTGGTAAGTGAAGAAGCTCACATATCGGAACTTACGCACTGTAAGAGTGTGGCGGCAATAATTGAGATTCTTCGCCTTACTCAGAATGACAAAATTAGGTGATTATTGCATCCAGGACTATGAATTAACCTCAATTTGCTTTGCGTACCCAGCCGTTAATAGTAAAGCGGCTATCAGCAAAAGCTTTTGAGGGACAGCTAACTCGCAAAACTTCGTGCATATAGCGACTTAGAAAAAATACGATGCTGTTATTGCGAGGCTCAACGGTTCTGAATGTCTTGTCCGCAACATAAAAATTGTTTTCGATTTTGCTGTCATAAATCTGCAACTCGCCACCTGAAAAACCCTTGGGTTCTCGATAGAAATAGTAAACGTAAGTAAAAAATCGGCTGGCGGTATCTGGCGAGCCACTGTCGTTGTGAAGTTTATAAAAGTTGTTGTCATTGTGCATGGTTAGCTGAGCTTCTATCTCACCCAGGGGAAATGACGGAATATTTAAACTTTTCAGCACGTCGGGGAGAATTGCTTTGATGCGATTAACCATCAGTTCCGAAAAATCCGGGAACGAGTGGAGTACCATCGAACGGCGGTAATCTTCGGCATTGGTTGAGGTGCTGGTACTCACAAATTCTGATTCTTTTGCTAAGACATATTTGATGAGTTTATTCTTTTCTGCAGGGGTAAAAAAGTTGTCTATTTGGGCGTAGCGAGATATTAACTCGTCATTGACAGGCGGTGCAGGGGTGGGAATTTCTGCGGCGGGAATTTCTACGGGAGTTGCAAGCTGCTGCGGTTGCAGTTCCTGCAAGTAAATTGGGGGTTCTGTGACTAATCCGACTAGGTTTTCGCCGGGAAAAGAAAGGGCGGAACGACCTCCGTCTATAGGGATTTGAAATAAGGTGGAAAAACCGGGTGTTTGTTGAGTGCGATCGACTAATGTTTTGATCAGGCTGTGCAATAATGGTGTATCTGATTTGAGCGTAACGGTACACTGATGTCCGCCAGTGAGGAGGATTTTGACTTTTATATCTTGAGGTTTAATTTGCGGTTGAGTGTAAGTCATAATTTTTGAAGGACGCAACTGGGAATTTGGTATGACATAACAGTGTTGATTGGTGTCATAGCCTTCCAGATCCCCCCTAACCCCCTTAAAAAAGGGGGGGACAAGAGTCTCTAAATTCCCATTAAGAAGGGGGACAGGGGTTTTCTCAAAGTCCCCCGGAAGGGGGATTTAGGGGGATCGAGACTTAGAGTAAAACCAGAGATGCAAAGAATTTCCGACGTAAGTTAAGACCAATAAACACTATTGTATCCCTCCAATAAAATACACAAGTGAGAATTGCTTTAGGTATTATTCCTAATGCAAGAAGTGGCGAATATCAGTGAAAACCATTGTGATTCCGAGTTGGTTGGCTGCTTCGATGGAATCTCGATCGCGCATACTTCCGCCTGGTTGGACGATCGCAATTATGCCCGCCTCAGCCGCAGTTTTGACTGAATCGTCGAAGGGGAAGAAACCGTCACTGGCCAAAATCGCTCCTTTGCTCTTGTCTCCTGCTTGTTCTAATGCTAGTTTAACTGAGCCGACGCGATTCATTTGTCCGGCGCCGACACCGATTGTAGTGCGATCGCGCGTCACAACGATCGCATTTGATTTAACGTGTTTCGCTACTTTCCAAGCAAAGAGCAATTCTTCCCACTCTCCCGCCGTCGGCTGTTTCTCAGTAACAACCCGCCATTTGCTAGTTTCTTCTACTATATTATCTGAGTCTTGTACCAGCAAACCGCCTGCAATAACTTTAACAGTTTGTGGCGGCCCTTGAGTCAAGTCCGGCAAAATTAACACTCGAACTTTCGCCTTTTTCTTGATAATTTCTTCAGCCTCTGGTTCGCACCCCGGCGCGACAATACATTCTAAAAAGGTTTGAGTTAACGCCGTTGCGGTAGCAGCATCAATGGGGCGATTGAGGGCGACAATGCCGCCGAAAGCTGAGACTGAATCGGTGTCGAATGCTTTTTGATAAGCTTCCGAAATAGTTGTTCCCAAGGCAGTACCGCAAGGATTTGTATGCTTCAGAATAGCGGCGGCTGGTGTGTCGGGGAATTCTACGATCAGCCGCCTTGCTGCTTCTAAATCTACTAAATTATTGTAGCTTAATTCTTTGCCTTGCAGGATGCTGCTAGTCGTCCAGCCTGTCGGTGTACTTCCGCTTTGATACCAGGTGGCGGCTTGATGGGGATTTTCGCCGTAGCGGAGAGTTTGCAACTCTTTTCCTGATAAATTAAACTGCTTTGGTAGCGAAGATTCTTCAGCGGATTGGCTGCTGCTGAGATAAGTTGCGATCGCGCGATCGTAGTTTGCTGTATGTTTAAAGGTTTCTAGCGCACATCTTTGCCGAAACTCTAAGGATGCTTCGCCACCATTTTCCCGCAGCTCTTTTAAATAAGTATTGTACTGTTCTGGGTCGCACAAAACTGTCAAATGAGCGTGGTTTTTGGCGGAAGCTCTCAACATTGCCGGCCCGCCGATATCTATCTGCTCAATTGCGTCGGCTAGAGTAACTCCTGGTTTAGAAATTGTCTCTTCAAATGGATACAGATTCACTACAACTAGATCGATCGCCCGAATGTGATTTGCTGTTAAATCTGCGAGGTCTTCCGGTACATCGCGGCGTGCTAAAATGCCCCCGTGGATTCGCGGGTGAAGTGTTTTGACTCGCCCTCCCAAAATTTCGGGAGAACCAGTATATTCCGCAACTTTGGTCACGGGGATGCCTGCTTCTTTGAGTGCAGTTGCTGTCCCGCCACTACTAATTATGTCAAATTCAAATTCTTCTACTAGACTGCGCGCTAAGTCGATTAGTCCGCTTTTATTGGATGTGCTCAGAAGTGCTAGACGTGCCATTGGTTTGAAGTTGCGATCGCAAAAATAGATAGGTTATATTCTATATCACATCTGCCTGCAGGGAGATGATTTGGTAATTGCTAATTATGATTATTTTTAATGAAATAAAGATGAGTTCGCTTATTTTTAACCATATTTTTTGTCAAAATTATATAATAATTTATACTAACCAGTGGCTTCTAAATATGTAGAACTTGCGCGTGGAACTGGTTATTTTGTGAGTGCGAGGGGGATTGAAGCCATATCCAGCTTGCACAGTTCGTGTCGCTACGTAAGTGTCAATGTTGTTGAAATTACTTAATAAAACTTAATAGATAAATCTATGGCGATCGCTCTTGAATTTTAACGATGTTTTATGATGAATTCTAAAAGTAATGTGCTAGCATCGGGTGTAAATTGCTCCCTCCCTAAATTTCCCGGAAAATAGGGCGATCGCAATACCTTAATGTAAAAAATAATTGAGTAGGGTAGAAATATGTTTTTTCAAGAAGCCGATCCAGAAAATAAGCTCAGTAATATTAGCAGGAAGCATAAAAAAACAGCTCCTAATCTGACCAATAGAACAGGCTACCAACAGATGCCCAAAACAAGAGCAGAGAATTCGACCGAGGCAAATATTTCCGAAGCTTATAGTCTTAGCCTGTGCGAATTGCAGCAGATGGAGCGAGCAATGGAACAGCTACAGCAGGATTTGAAAGCTAGCGAATCTCGGTTTCGGAATGTGATCGAAAAAAATGCTGACGGCATCGCAATCGTTAACAAGCGAGGACTTGTATGTTTTGCCAACCAGTCAGCAGAAGCGCTGTTTAACTGCACGGCAGATGAACTTTTAGGTCAAGCATTTTTTGGCAATTTAGTAGTAGAAGTTTCAGCTTGCGACCTTGAGATGGCGACGGATATTATTCCCCAAGTTGGAAAAACAGAAGCACCAGGAACTCGCGTCGTGCAAACAGAAGTTGAAGCTATTCGCAAGCAAAAAGCAAATGCTGTAGTAGAAATGCGGGTGGTGGAAACGGAATGGGATGGAGAAATGGCTTATTTAGCTACGCTACGGGACATTACCGATCGCAAACGCGCAGAAGAAATGCTTTGGTTGTACGATCGAGCTATAGCAGCTACTAGCACTGGAGTTACGATTTCTGACGCCACTGACCCCGAAAATCCAATTATTTATTGCAATCCCGCATTTGAAAGCATGACAGGTTATCGGCGGCAGGAAATTATTGGAAAAAACGGCCGATTTTTGCACGGAAGCGATACCGATCCGGCGGCAGTAGAAATAATTCGCCAAGCCTTGCAAACAGAAAGCGAGTGCAAGGTAATATTAAAGAATTACCGCAAAGATGGAACCGCGTTCTGGAATTGTTTCTCAATATCTCCTGTGCGCGATCGAATGGGCAAATTAACTCATTTTATTGGTGTACAGAGAGACATCACTCAGCGGAAACAAGCCGAAGAAGCCTTGCATAATTCTGAAGCACAAAGCAGAGAACAAGCCGCTCAACTAGCCACCACACTTAACGAACTCAAAGCCACTAATTCCCAATTAGTTCAAAGCGAAAAAATGTCTAGTTTGGGATTGCTACTGGCTGGCGTAGCTCACGAAATTAATAACCCAGTCAGCTTCATTTACGGCAATCTCGCTCATCTCACAAATTATACTCAAGACTTGTTTCACCACCTCGAACTTTACCAACAGCACTATCCTAATCCAGTCGCCGAAATTCAACAGGAAAGAAAAGAGAAGGAACTCGATTTTTTAGCTGAAGATTTACCTAAAATACTGTCTTCAATGAGCGTTGGTGTCGATCGCATTTGCCAGATAGTTCAGTCGCTGCGGAACTTTTCGCGACACGACGATTCGCAGATGAAACCCGTAAACCTCCACGAAGGTATTGACAGCACGCTGCTCATTCTAAATCACCGTTTGAAAGGAAACGGCGAAAAGCCCCCCATTAAAATTGTAAAACAATACGGAGACTTGCCGGCTGTTCAGTGTTTTGCCGGGCCAATAAATCAAGTTTTTATGAATATTCTCAGCAATGCGATCGATGCCTTAGAGGATGCGAACAAGAGGCTAAACAGTCAAGAAATGGCAGAAAATCCCAGCCAGATTAGGATGTGCACGGAAGTAGTCGGCAATTTTGTAGAAATCAAAATTGCCGACAACGGGCCGGGAATCACTGAGGAAGTCAAGCAGCGCATATTCGATACATTTTTTACTACCAAACCTATTGGTAAAGGCACGGGAATGGGTTTGTCAATTAGCTACCAAATTATTGTAGAAAGACACAAAGGCGAATTACATTGTACTTCGGAATTAGGCAAGGGCACGGAATTTACTATCAGAATTCCAATTGCACATTAGGGTGGAATGTGCAATCTGCACCTTACCAACTTCATATATAAGCCAACAAGCGATCGGGAAGATCGCACTCCTAAAAAACGAGAAAAATAGTTTTTTCTCGTTACCCGAATCTAGCTGGAAAGGCATACTTAGAGGCTTTGCATCCCCATTGTAGAGAAAATTGTCACGTGCTTTTCGGCTCACCTTACCCCATAAATAGGGAATTAAAAAACCTCTGCACCCTCCAACTTTTTAAAAGTTTCAACCTTAGCCTTCGCCGCTTCGCCGCAAGTCTTCGGCGTCGGAAACATCTTCCCAGGATTCGCCAAACCTTTCGGATTAAACACCTGACGTACCCACTGCATCGTCTCCAAATCTACCTCCGAAAACATATCGGGCATAAAACACTTCTTGTCAGCGCCGATGCCGTGTTCGCCCGAAAGACTTCCCCCAACTTTCACGCAAAGCCTGAGAATTTCCCCGCCCAATTCTTCCACCTTTTCCAGCGCACCTTTTACCGAGTTATCGTACAAAATTAGCGGGTGTAAATTCCCGTCTCCCGCATGAAATACATTGGCAATTCGATAACCGTATTTCTCGCTCAAACCCTCAATTTCTTTCAAAACATAAGCCATTTGCGTTCGCGGAATTACGCCATCTTGCACGTAATAATCCGGGCTGAGATGGCCCGCCGCCGCAAAAGCAGCTTTCCGCCCTTTCCAAATTTTTAGGCGCGTTTCCGGGTCGCTTGCCGTGGTGATATTTCGTGCTCCGTTATGCTTGCAAATGTCGGCAATCCGCTGTTTGTTTGTGGCAACTTCCACTTCTAAGCCGTCGATTTCTACAAGTAAAATTGCTGCCGCATCGCGGGGATAACATCCAGTTGCCACCACATCTTCCACAGCATTGATGCTGATGTTGTCCATGATTTCCATGCCGCCAGGAATAATGCCAGCGCTGATAATATCCGAAACTGATTCGCCCGCTGCTTCTATACTGGAAAAATCCGCTAGGAGAACGCAAATCGATTCCGGCGCTTTGAGAATTCGCAGAGTAACTTCTGTGGCGATTCCTAAAGTGCCTTCAGAACCGACAAATACACCAGTTAAATCGTAACCGGGCATTTCGGAAACTTCGCCGCCGACATCGACTATTGAACCGTCCGCAACTACCAATTTTAATCCTAAAACGTGATTAGTTGTGACTCCGTATTTGAGGCAGTGAACGCCGCCAGAATTTTCGGCAACGTTGCCACCAATCGAACAAACAATTTGGCTGGAAGGATCTGGCGCGTAGTAGAAACCTGCGCCACTAACTGCTTGGGTTACCCAGTTATTAATTACTCCCGGTTGCACGACTACTTGCTGATTTTCTAAGTCTATTTTCAGGATTTTTCGCATCAGGGCAGTGACAATCAGCACGCAGTTTTCTACAGGCAAAGCGCCGCCGGAAAGGCCGGTGCCTGCGCCTCTAGCAACCCAGGGAATTGAGTTGCGATCGCATATTTTGACCACTTGCGCCACTTCCTCCGTAGTTCGAGGCAATACCGCCACGGCGGGGCGCTGGCGGTAGCTCGCGAGTCCGTCGCACTCGTAGACAATCAATTCTTCGCGGCGCTGTACGACGCCATTTTTGCCGACTACAGCCTCGAATTCTTTAATAACGGGTTTCCAGTTGCGTTCTGTTTCTACGGCTATCATTAGTGAATTTAATTAGGGAACTCTCAATAATATTGTTGCAAACTTTACTATTTTTGTGCAATTAATTATTTTTCTAAGGGTTGCAATATTGACACAGGGCAGGATCGGCAGTCTCTCGACTGTCGGGAAATAGTTTTTCTTTAGTATAACCGCACTTTTTGCATTTATAGATTGCCGATCGCACTAGCTGAGTCGGAAAATAGCAAAGTTCGCAGGGCAATCCGATTTTCGTCTCAGCAATATCGAATCCCGGCCAACCGCACTCCGGGCAGAATTGCTTAAATTTTTTAACTAAATCGAGAGTTGCATTTTCGATGTTTTTCATCCGAGTTGGATTGTACATCGCCCGCATATCTGTTTCGATGTGAACTCGGCCGATTGACGATTTTTTTAAGCCTGCTGCCACAGCGTCAAAAAGTTGCTTTTCTGTCCTAATGCCCTTGACAATTTCGCCGTTACCGAGTGCAGCTTCGCCAACTATAACCACCAGTGCGTGTTCGGGAAATCCTGCTTTTTTCGCAAAATCATCTGCTTCTTCTATACTGGAAACTAACTGGTGACTGTAGTTAGTTTCAACGGAGAAAGACTCGCCGATGAGTTCTAGATTGTTGGCTCGATCTAATAAAATTACTATTTCTCTGTTAGCTGGTAGATACGGCATCATTGGGTGAGGACCGAAAGTACCTTCGCTGGCAAATGCAAGAGTTTCGCCCGCAATTTCTAGGGCTTTTTGTGCTTTATGGCGAGCCGCTTCTATTTGTGTTCCTAAGCGTTTAACTTCTCGGGTGAAGGTGCCGAATGCGTCCGTGTCAAGCGCCGCAGGTACTAGGATATTGACGCCCAATTCTCGTTCCAAAACGGGAGCTATTACCCGTTCTTTTTGGTGCATTGTAGCAAGAACTGCGGTGCGATTGCTCAAAAATTGATAGGCATTCACAGGCTCAGAAATATTAGACATACAGCAGCATCATTTCATAACAGAAGGTTCAAATACACCCTTTGACCTAAGTTATCAATTCAGGACTCCAGCGTCAATCTTGAAAGTGGCTAGTTGCCTCCAGTCACTCCCCCAGCTTGACCTCTGAGTACAAAAATTACTCCCGTCATAATTAGCGCTACCCCTACTAACCGCAGCGGTGGCAAAGGCTCGTGAAATATAAGTTTGCCACCTAAAACAGTAAACAGGTAACTAATTGACAATAAAGGTGAGACTATGCTAAGGTTTGCCCGCGACAAAACTACAATAAAGCCGATGGAAGAAATTGCATACAAAGAAAGACCACATACAATCAAAGGCTGGGTAGCCATTGCTAGAATTTTTTCTATTAGATTAGCAGCGCCAATGGGCCCTAAGATTTTAGCTCCTGCCTTCAGACTAAATTGACCTGCGACGCCGCACAATATTGCAGCAAGCAATAACAAAAAAACGCTTCTATTCACAAGTTTACTAACCTATAGTACAATCCCAAATTGCCGTTCCCAAAAACCTGAAAAACTTTAATTAAGTTTTGCTAGGTTTGATTCACCACTAATATTTTAAGCAGAGATACGGGAAAATTAAGTAGGGTCGATCGCGATCGAGAGTGGAACAAATATATGGCAGAGCAGACCAATCCAAGCGGAGAATACACTCTAGAACTATCGATACTCATGCCTTGCCTCAACGAAGCAGAAACTTTAGAAATCTGCATCAAGAAAGCACAGAAGTCCCTGCGCGAACTTGATATTGCCGGCGAGGTCATCATAGCAGACAACGGCAGCACTGACGGTTCTCAAGATATCGCTACCAGAATGGGAGCGAGAGTCGTACCCGTAGCAGCCAAAGGCTACGGCAGCGCCCTCATGGGAGGCATCCTCGCAGCGCGCGGAGTTTATATTATCATGGGCGATGCTGACGACAGCTACAATTTTTCCAACCTCGGCTTTTTTGTCAAAAAATTGCGAGAAGGTTTCGACTTAGTAATGGGAAACCGCTTTCAAGGGGGCATCAAACCGGGGGCGATGCCGCCGCTGCACAAATATTTAGGAAATCCGGTGCTGACATGGGTTGGGCAGTTATTTTTCGCGAGTCCAGTCGGCGACTTTCACTGCGGATTGCGGGGTTTTAGGAGAGACTCAATTTTGAAACTCGACTTGCAAACAACGGGGATGGAATTTGCTAGCGAAATGGTCGTCAAAGCATCTCTGTACACATTGCGGATAACTGAAGTCCCAACCGTACTTTCTCCCGATGGACGCTCGCGCCCGCCGCACTTGCGAACTTGGCGAGATGGCTGGCGGCATCTACGATTTCTGCTGCTTTACAGTCCTCGGTGGCTGTTTTTGTATCCGGGTGTGGCGCTGATAATTTGGGGTCTAATTGTGGGCATCTGGCTATTACCTGGTACTCAAAAGATTGGTAGTATTAGCTTTGATGTACACACGCTGCTGTATGCTGCGATCGCCATTATCATCGGTTTTCAAGCAGTAACTTTCGCTTTTTTCACTAAGATTTTTGCCATCAGCGAGAAATTTCTGCCCGAAGACCCCAAACTCAACAAAATATTTCGCTATGTCACCCTAGAGACAGGATTGATTGTCGGAGTCACGCTGATTTTAATCGGAATAGTTGGCTCGTTCTTGTCATTAACTATCTGGAGCGAAACAGCTTTCGGTTCTCTCGACCCTTCTAAAACTCTGCGTTTGGTTATTCCCTCGCTCACTTGCCTGACTGTCGGTTTGCAGATAGTTTTGTCGAGCTTTTTTCTCAGCGTGCTGAGCTTGAAGCGTAGGTGATAACATTAAGGTTACTCCCAACATTCCTCCAAACTAAATTGCCATGCAGGGGAAGCTCAGGGCGATCGCACTTCCTTCGATCCTAAATTGCTATAATGACAATCAGCAAAAAATCTTAATGAAAAATCTATGTCTACTTATAGCGAGGTACTGAGTCAGGCTCAAAATCTCACTCTTGAAGAGCAACAGCAACTGTTAGAAGTATTGTCAGCATTGGTTCGCGATCGGGTAACAACCCAAACTCAGGGTAAACGATCGGAAATTGATGCAGCACTGATTGAAATGGTACAAGATCCAGAGTATCAAGCTCAAGTGCTAGAGATGGAGGCTGAGTTTGCGGTAGCGAGTTGGGAAGCGTTGCAATTGGGAGAATCTCCTGTATGAACCGGGGAGAAGTCTATGATGCTCGACTTGAGCCTGTTGAGGGTTCTGAACAAGGAGGAACCCGTCCTGTTATCATCGTTAGTCGAGCTACAATCAATACATATAGCCCTGTAGTTTTGGCTATTCCCTGCACTACTTATCAAACTGGTAAACGAGTTTATCCCACTCAGGTATTAATTAAAGCTCCCGACGGTGGATTAACCAACGATTCTATCGCTATGGCAGATCAAGTACGGGTATTATCTAAATCTCGTTTATTGAGTTTACGAGGAATGCTTAGTGATGAAGCAATACTTCTGCTGAATCAAGCTTTATTAATTGCCTTGGATTTGCCTGGTCAAGTTTAATTGCACTTTGGGGAAGATAAGGGCGATCGTACTTTGGGAATAAAAGGGCGATCGCATTTTTGGTTAAGATCAGAGTTCCATCTATTTTGCAACTTTAATTTAAGAAATGTTAAAATAAATTAAGATATAAATTCCGGAGACTACTTGCAAGTCACTGTACTATCAAATAATATTAAATTTGAATGGCAATATTATGAATACCAGTAGCAGAAAGAGCAAAGCTTTGATGAATCAACGTAGAAAAAATTATTACAATTCACTATTTTACCTGATACTGGTATTACTGATTTATGGCTGTAGTCCTCCCCCAAGTCCTTCCTCAAGTCCTTCCCCAGAGAAGCAGGAGGAGCAGCTTCCTAAAACGGACTCAACAGATATTTGGTCGCAAATTCGTACGGGAAAGATTACAACGGCTGAAGCCATCATTACAAATCAAATTACCTCGCTAGATGGTCAACGTAACTGTCCCTATGTCACTTACACTGAGATTGCCGATGTCCGGAAAAAAGTAGATGGGGCAGGGGACTTTTGCGTTGCAAGAGTCAAAAACGACATAAATGCTGGTAATGTTTCAACTTCACAGGCCATTTTTCAAGGTGTTATTTCATGGCAAAATGCTCAATCTCAATGTCCCTTTATGTCTGAAGAAGAGAAAGACAGAGTAAGACAAGCCACAGAATTTGGGGCTTCAAATTTCTGTAGGTAATAGCTTATAACAGATTTAGCTACACAGTAAATACACCAAAAATATAAAGTCTACCGGGAGGTTTCATTATCACAAAATAGTGATTTAACATTATCTCTATAATTAAGGCTTTGTAGAGACGTTGTATACAACGTCTCTACAAATTGATGCCTACTCTAACTCTATTCTACTCCCTCAATCCGGTCTTCCACCTCCTGATAAAGTTCACGCAGACGATCCAAATTGTTCTCCGAAGTTTCCCAATAACCCCGGCCATTCACCTCAAGCAAAGTGCTGACAATCTTGCGGAACGAATGAGGATTTAAGTTAAGCAAACGCTTCTGCATCTCCTCATCTTGGATAAACGTAGTGTTGACATCTTCATACACCCAATTATCCACAGCGCCCGCCGTCGCACTCCATCCAGTCGTATTCACCAGACGCTTAGAAATCTCCCGCACGCCTTCATAGCCGTGCGACAACATCCCCTCGTACCACTTTGGATTCAGCAGCTTAGTCCGCGAATCTAAACGCACGGTTTCTGATAGCGTCCGCACCTGCGCGTTGGCTGTGGTGGTATCAGCAACAAAGGATGCTGGTTTCTTCCCATCTGCGCGCAAACTGCCGATCAATTTAGTCGGATCGGAGTCGAAATAGTGCGACACGTCGGTTAGGGAAATCTCGGCAGAATCTAAGTTCTGGAAGGTGACTTCCGCAGTTTTTAAGGATGATTCAAAAATCTGCCTGTCTTGTTCCATTGTTCCCGGATTGTCGGAAGAAAAGGCGAATGATTTGCGAGTTAAGTACATTTCCTGCAACTCTGCTTCGCTTTCCCAAGTGCTGTTTTCCACCGCCAAGTTGACGTTAGAGGAATAGGAACCAGAAGCATTGGAAAATACGCGGGTTGCTGCTTGTCGCAGGTTGATTCCCATTTCTTCCGCTTGCTTCAGGGCGTGTTTGCGGACGAAGTTCATTTCTAAAGGTTCGTCGGCTTCCGCTGCCATTTTCACGGCTTTATCTAACAAATTCATTTGGTTGATGAACAAGTCGCGGAATACGCCGGAACAGTTAATTACTACGTCGATCCGAGGGCGTCCTAACTCTTCTAAAGAAAGCAATTCGAGTTTGTTTACTCGGCCCAAAGCGTCGGGAACTGGCTTCACTCCCACCATCCACATTACTTGCGCGAGGGATTCGCCGTAAGTCTTGATGTTGTCGGTTCCCCACAACACAACGGCGATCGTTTCTGGGTAATTTCCGCCGTTATCAACGCGCTGTCTTTCTAACAGCCGATCGACTACAATCTTTGCAGACTTAACCGCCCCCGTTGTAGGGATTGACTGCGGGTCCAAAGCGTGCATATTCTTGCCAGTCGGCAAAACATCCGGGTTGCGAATCGGATCGCCACCGGGACCAGGCAGAATATACTCGCCTTCTAACGCGCGCAACAAAGCGCCTAATTCGTTGTCGGCACAAACTTGCTGCAAGCAGAACTCCAGATACTCAAACAGCGGTTTAATCGGTTCTGGATCGATTTTTTTGAAACCGGCAGCGTGCAGCGCATCAATCCAAGGTGTTTTCTTGCCCATGTTGAAGAAATTCAACTTAGAAACAAGGGAAACTCTACCCTCAGCGTCGGTTTGTTCCTTCACCAAAGCGCCCACTGCATCCCGACAGGCCAAGGTGATTTTTTGCAGCAATTCGACATCCGTTAAAATGCCTTTGTCGCTGTTGGTATAAACTTCTTCGATATCGCGTCCCAGACTGTTAGCGATAATTCGCGGCAAGCCGATCAGGTTGTCTTCCTCGCGGTCTAAATTGGCGATATTCACCAAAGTTGCGATCGCCTCTTCCGCAGTCGGCGGCTTACCGATAATATGCAAACCGCAAGGTAACAACCGCGACTCAATCTCCATCAACTTGCGGTAAACCAAGCCAACTAAATTGTCGCGTTCCTCAGCAGTCATTCCCGCAGCAACCCCTCTTTCTTGTTCGGGAGGTAGGGCGATATCCTTATCCAAATTCACCAAACGGCATTTTTCGACGATCGCATCAACAATCGCCACACCCCGACCCGTATCCTTCAAAGTTTGATAGGAAGCAATCAACTCGCTGAGTTCCTGCAAACCTTTGTACAAACCAGCATTTTCCGCCGGAGGTGTCAGATAACTGATGGTTTCAGCATAACTGCGGCGCTTGGCAATTGTTGCCTCGCTGGGATTGTTGGCTGCGTAATAATAGAGGTTAGGAATTTTGCCGATCAAACTGTCGGGATAACAATCGACAGACATTCCCATCTGCTTACCAGGCATGAATTCTAGGGAACCGTGAGTGCCGAAGTGCAGCACCGCATCCGCACCCCAAATGCGCTCCAAATATGTATAGTAAGCAGCAAAACCGTGGTGCGGGCTGGCGGAACGAGAGAATAACAACCGCATCGGATCGCCTTCGTATCCAAAAGTAGGTTGCACTCCGATAAACACATTGCCGAAATGTTTGCCGAAAATCAGCAAATTTTGTCCGTCGCTGTTCAAATGTCCCGGAGGCGGGCCCCAATTTTCTTGCAAGCGTTCCGAGTAAGGAGTGAATTCTTCGTATTCAGCGACGGACATCCGGTAAGCAACATTTAATTCCGGGCTTTGGTATTGGGCTGTTGCGTCGTGGATGACTTCTTGCATCAGTTTTTCGGCGGAATCCGGCAATTCTGGCAAGTCGTAACCGTTACCTTTTAAGGCTTTCAATACTTCGTAAATCGAGCCGAAAACGTCCAAATAAGCGGCTGTTCCGACGTTGCCTTTGTCCGGCGGGAAACTGAAAACTGTGATCGCAACTTTTTTATCTAATTTTGGTTTACGGCGCAGCATTGCCCACTTCATGGCGCGCTGGGCAATTGCTTCGATCCGGTCTTGTAGGGCGATCGCCTTTCCAGTTGCGCCATCTCTTCCCGACAAAATAATCGGTTCGATCGCGCCATCCAACTCAGGAATGGCAACTTGCAAAGCAACTTGAATTGGGTGCAATCCTAAATCGCTATTTTCCCACTCTTCCGTCGTTTGGAAAACCAGCGGCAAAGCCACCATGTAAGGGCAGTTTAGCTTTTTCAAAGTCTCGATCGCCTTAGGGTGATCTTGTTTCGCCGGGCCGCCCACCAGGGCAAAACCAGTCAGAGAAACCACCGCATCAACGATCGGCAGCGGTGTGACACCTTTCGCCCCAACTTCCAAGAAAAAAGTTTCAACAGGCTTTGAGAAGTCCAAACCACCGGCAAAAATGGGTAAAACCCGGGCGCCCATTGCCTCCAATTCCTGTACTATTGCTACGTAGTGCGCGTCATCTCCGGTGACTAAGTGAGTGCGCTGCAACACTAAACCGATGCAAAGTGCAAGGGGGTCTTTGAGGTCTGCGGAAATATCTTTGCGGGAATTGTACCAGGTGAGATATGCTTTTACATCCTCAAACATCGATGGTGCTAAAGGATGCCAAATCCCCATGTCCGGGTAGACAACGGGTTCTTGAAAAGTTAGCTGTTCCTGGCCTTTGAATACATATTTATGTGACAGCATCAGCAAGAAGTTTTCCAAGTTTTCTTGGGAACCGCCCAGCCAATACTGGAAACTCAGCATGAAGTTGCGGGCATCTTGGGCTTTGTCGATGGGCAAATATTTCAGCACTTTCGGCAAAGTTTGCAGCAGTTTCAGCATTCCGTCTTGGAAGGAACTCCCGGATTTTTCCTTCCGTTTTTTCATGAATTCGCCGATCGCACTTTTGCTTTGTCCCAACTGTGCCATCGAGAAACTGCCCATTTTATTGAGTCGCATAACCCCTGGCATCGACGGGAAGACGACGGCGACATCCAGGCTGTCGCGCAGCGGTTCCACCGCCGCTACCACCTTTTCGGCCAAGTCTTCGATAAAAATTAGAGAAGCAATAAATACATTGGCATCCGCCACATCCCGCTTGAAGGCTTCGTAATTTTCCGGGCTGCGAAGTTCCTCGATCAGGTAGCCGCTGATTTCTATTGCCAAATTCGGATTTTTCTGGTTTATCGATCGAACCGCTGCCGACAGGGCGCTTTGATACTGCGGTTCCAGTACGACATAGACCACCTTCATGAGCGATCGCCCCTGCAAGTTTTCCGGCACAACGTGGCGAATGGTGGGCTTGACGTGAGTGAACATCCGGTTAGGCTCCTTTAAGATGCTGTTTTCGGGAATCGGGAATTTTTTTATCCCATAAGCATTTTTACCAGAAAACGCTTGCCATTAGGCGATTTGAGCCTGCACATGACACAATTCGACAAATTTAGGCCAACTTTTCGTTACATTTTTTTATAAATTCCTTGAGCAAATACTCCATATTTTATTTACAAAAATTTACTTGACAAACTTACTTTAATATGTAAAAGATTAATGGGTTGGATAAAAATAATTAAAAATTAACCAACTATTGAGAAAGAAATCCTGAAAAAATTTCCAAGTTTTGTAAAATTGATTAAACTTGCGATGAGAAATTAACTAATGGAAAAAACGCATAAATTCTGAAGGCAGAATGTAGCCTTCGGATAATTGCTGAGTCAAAATAAGTTGAAATTTCACCAGGAACTTAAAACAATTTAATAAAGTCTATTTTGTGTAAATTCCTGATCGGCGATCGAGTTCATGGAAAGCTAATTGCTATAAACTCTCAAACTCATCAAAACCTTAAGGGGAAAATATGGCTAACTACGCAATTTTCGACGAACAATTCTACCTCGCCTCATATCCTTGGGTCAAACCAGCCATTGACGCAGGAGTCATCTCATCTGGAAGAGAACACTTTGAAAAATTTGGGCGAGAAGGCGGTCTAACAAAAGTATCGCGTTATTTTGACGAAAATGCTTACCTTGCTGGGAATCCAGACCTCGCACCCTTCGTCCGTACAGTCAACCCAAACGCGCCTTTTGCGACCGGCCTCGATCACTTTATCCAGTTCGGTTACGATGAAGGACAGCGCCGCACCCAAGTATCACCCGAATACAACGAAAGCTTTTATTTAGCCAACAACTCTGAACTCCAACCGTTTATTCAAAACGGAACTTTCAAATCGGGCTACCAGCATTTCGTTCAATTCGGGGCCAAAGAAGGTCGGTTTGGGACTTCATTTTTTGAACCAGAATACTTAAAAGAAAACCCCGACATTGTGCCGTTTGTTAACTCTGGAAACTTGAGAACAGGCCGGGAACACTTCTTCAATTTTGGACAATTTGAGCCTGCCCGCGACGCGACTTTTGTCGGCACCCGTACCAACGATGTTTTAACTGGTGTTGGCGTGGGCGATGTCGAACTTGTGGGAGTAGAAGTAGGTATAGATCCCCAAGGCAACCGCCAGTATGAAAGCTTTGGCACCAATGAATTCGATGTCCTGATTGGTGCTCCGGGAACCAATACATTCGTACTCGGGGTTCCTCCTACATCCGGGAATTTGAGCCCGACACCGCTGTATTTGGGTAACGGTCAAGCTACGATTCGCAACTTCGACATCGAAAGCGATTTTATCCAACTGCAAGGAACTTCTTTAAACGGCTACAGTCTAACTCCCATTGGCAGCAATTTGTCAATCCAGCGTTTTGGAGATGTGCTGGGCGTGATTGAAGGAGGAGCAAGTTTAAATTTGAGTTTCCAAGAATCTAACGGTAACGGTACTTTCTTGATTGGATAGTCATCGGTCATCGGTCATCGGTCATCGGTCATTAGCTAATGCTGATGATTGATGACTTTTAATTTGTTGTGGGCGATTGTGCTATGAAAAAGTACGATCGCACTTTATTTTAAACAGCAAACTATGAATTACGAGATCTTCGACGAACAATACTACCTTGCCTCATATCCGTGGCTGAAACCAGCCATTGATGCAGGAATCATCAAATCAGGAAGAGAACACTTTGAAAAATTTGGTCAAGCCGCCGGTCTCACAAAAATATCGCGGTATTTTGACGAAGATACTTACCTTGAAGGAAATCCAGACCTTAAACCCTTTGTCCGCACTCCCAACAACGCAAACGCACCTTTTGCGACCGGACTAGACCACTTTATCCAATACGGTTACGAAGAGGGCCGCACTCGCGTATCGCCTGAGTATGACGAAGCGTTTTATGTAGCAACTAACCGAGATTTGCAGCCGTTTATTCAGAATGGAACTTTTAAAAATGGCTACCAGCATTTCATTCAATTCGGGGCCAAAGACGGTCGGTTGCCTACTTCTTTCTTTGAACAGGGATACTTAGGAAACAACCCCGACATTCAGCAGTTTGTCGAATCGGGAACCTTGAAAACTGGTCGGGAACACTACTTCAAGTTTGGACAATTTGAGCCAAGCCGCTCTGCGACTTTTGTGGGAACTTCGGGCAATGACATCCTCACCGGTTCCGGGGCGGGGAATGTGGAATTAATTGGAGTTGACGTAGAAGCCCCTAACGGCATCCGACGATATGAAAGTGACGGCAGCAATGAATTCGATACTCTCACTGGCGGTAGCGGCCGCGATCAATTCGTGCTCGGTGACATTGTTGGCTTCAGGGGAGGAACCCTCTCATCCAGACAGTTCTACATCGGCCCAGGTTTTTCTACAATTCGGAACTTTACTCAAGGTCAGGATATCATCCAGATAGGGATTCCCTTAGATCAATTATTGGTGTTTCCCATCAACAATAATCGAGATTTAGCTATCCAAACGAATGGCTTTCCCGTCGTTGAAAATGGAGTTTTCATAGCCAGTCGCTTTGACACAATCGCTGTTGTTGAAGGTAGTGGTAATCTCAATTTGAATCTATTACCAGGGTCTAGTATTATTAGATCTTTTCTTGGGTAAAAATATCGCAGATATGGATGGTTGGCCTAAGTTTATCATGGGGAGAATTATTAATTAAACAATCGGTAAATACAATTTCCACAAGTCAGGAAAACTCAACTCTCAATCTGCCACAGATTGGGATAACAAATCCATTTGCAGATCCAGTATATCTCACTTTCCTCAGCTAGAAAGCATAGAGCTTAAGTGAGATTTGATTAGGTAAAATCACCCAATCAAATAATTTTCTCAGTTCGGGATTATGGAGAAATTGCATAAATACCTCATTAAATCCGCAGGAGGAAAACATGGCTAGTTACGCAATTTTTGACGAACAATACTACCTTGCTTCATATCCGTGGCTGAAACCAGCCATTGATGCAGGAATTATCAAATCTGGAAGAGAACACTTTGAAAAATTCGGTCAAGCCGCCGGCCTCACAAAAATATCGCGGTATTTTGACGAAGATACATATCTAGCTCAAAATCAAGATGTTGCACCATTTGTTCGCACCGCCAACAACCAAAACCGACCCTTTTCTTCAGGTTTAGACCACTTTATCCAGTTTGGTTACGAAGAAGGGCGCACGCGAGTATCGCCTGACTACGACGAAGTTTTTTATTTAAATCGCCACCCGGAGATAACTCCCTTCGTGCAGAACGGAATTTTTAAATCCGGCTTTCAACACTTTATCCAATTCGGAAAAACAGAAGGTAGGTACGGGACAAGTTTTTTTGAACCACGTTACTTGGGAGATAACCCAGATGTGGCGGCAGTTGTGGAGGCTGGAAGTTTAAAAAGTGGTCGAGAACACTATCTAAAATTTGGGCAATTTGAGTCAAATCGATACGGATTTTTTACAGGAACCAACGGTAATGATATCGTCACGGGATTTACAGCGGGAAAAAATCAAATTATCGGACTGCAAGTAGCTTTCGCCGGCCCTAATCCACCTTTTGGCATTAATAAGAATAAGTATGACGCTTTGAAATTGGATGACATCACGAGAGAGCCTTTCCTGACTACCACTGAATTCGATACATTGATTGGCACTTCTGGCATTGATTACTTCGTGATCGGAGATGCTGTTCCCAACAACCGACGTAGTTTGATCAGCCGAGTAGATTTCTATACGGGCAGTGGGGAGGCCAGGATTGTCAATTTTGAAAAAGGAAAAGATTTTATTCAGTTGGTGGAAAACGTTAATGAACTGAGTATATTTCCATCAGGGGCGGACTTATTAATTCAAAAATCTGGAGATACACTTGCCAGAATTCAGGGCGGATCAAATCTAAGTCTGCAACCGATTGAGATGATAAATCCGTTTAGTCCTCCAGTCAGTCTCACTTTCCTCGGCTAGAAAGCATAGAGCTTAAGTCAGATTTGACACTTGGAAAAAATCACCCGATCGGGTATTGTGTAACTTCCAGATGATTGATAAATTGCATAAACAGCTAATTAAAGCGGCCCGACAAAAAATGGCTAACTACGCAATTTTTGACGAACCATACTACCTTGCTCAATATCCTTGGGTCAAACCGGCCATTGATGCAGGAGTTATCAAATCTGGAAGAGAACACTTTGAAAAATTCGGTCAAGCCGGCGGCTTAACTAAAGTATCGCGGTATTTTGACGAAGATACTTATCTAACAGGCAATCCAGATATCGCTGCGTTAGTCCGCACTCCCAACAACCCAAACGCCCCTTTTGCGACGGGTCTAGACCACTTTATTCAATACGGTTACGAAGAAGGTCGCACTCGCGTATCGCCTGAGTATGACGAAGCATTTTATCTCGCAAATAACCGACAGTTGCAGCCATTTATTCAGAATGGAACTTTTAAAAACGGCTACCAGCATTTCATTGAATTCGGTCTCAAAGACGGTCAGTTTGGGACTTCATTTTTTGAAACAGAATACTTAAACAAATACTCCGATGTTCGGCCTTTTGTCGAATCTGGAGCCTTGAAAACCGGTCGCGAACACTACTTCAAGTTCGGAACTTCCGATCCAAGTCGATCTGCGACTTTTATCGGAACTTCCGGGAATGATATGATTGTCGGTGCTGGGGTGGGAAATACCGAATTAATTGGAGTTGAAGTAGGTTTAGGTACAGGTGGTGCCTTTTCCATCCCCGGTCGAAATTATGAAAGTGACGGCAGTAATGAATTCGATACTCTCACTGGCGGTAGCGGCCACGATAAATTCGTACTCGGAGACCTTATGCAAGGTACTGGTGGTAAGGGATACAGTTCCCCAACAAGGCTCTATATCGGGCCGGGTTTTGCTACAATTCGGAATTTTACCCAAGGTCAGGATAGCCTCCAGCTAGCATCAAGTAATTATGAAGGAGATCCCTTAGATAAATTCTTGGTACTTCCTATCAACAACAATCGAGATTTAGCTATCCAGACGAACGGCTTGTCAGTCTTGCGTCCAAATGGATCTTACGAAATTAGTAGCTTTGACACGATCGCTGTTATTGAAGGTGGCGGAAATCTCAAGTTGAATCAATTACCAGGATCTTCTTTTTCGATACTTTTACTTGGATAGAATTCTCGCAGCTATTCAGGATTGGTATTGGTCTGCTGTCGGTGCGATCGCACATTCGCAAAAAGTGCGATCGCACTTTTGTGTTTGCCATGAAAATAATAAAACAAGCTTAACAATAATTAACTTGACATACTGAGTTAGTAGAGTTACGTATAGTGGGTCAAGTTTAATCGACAAGTAAGCAGACTAAGCTTGGAGAAATAATTATGACTAATTATGACATTTTTGACGAACCATACTACCTGGCGCAATATCCTTGGATGAAACGTGCTATTGATGCAGGAATTATAAAATCTGGAAGAGAACACTTTGAAAAATTCGGTCAAGCCGGCGGCTTAACTAAAGTATCGCGGTATTTTGACGAAGATACTTACCTCGCTGGCAACCCAGACATCGCTGCCTTAGTCCGCACCCCCAACAACCCAACTGCACCTTTTGCGACGGGCTTAGACCACTTTATCCAATACGGTTACGAAGAGGGTCGCACTCGTGTATCGCCTGAGTATAACGAAGCGTTTTATCTCGCAAATAACCGACAGTTACAGCCGTTTATTCAGAATGGAACTTTTAAAAACGGCTACCAGCATTTCATTCAATTCGGCCTCAAAGACGGTCAGTTTGGGACTTCATTCTTTGAAACAGAATACTTACAAAAAAATCCCGATGTTCGGCCTTTTGTCGAATCGGGAGCATTGAAAACAGGTCGGGAACACTACTTCAATTTCGGCAAAAACGATCCCAGCCGGTTTGCGACTTTTATCGGAACTTCCGGCAATGACATCATCACCGGTGCTGGGGTGGGAAATACCGAATTAATTGGAGTTGAAGTAGGTTATGTTGCAAACAGTGATGGCTTTTCCATCCCCGGCCGAAATTATGAAAGTGAGGGCAGTAATGAATTCGATACTCTCACTGGCGGTAGCGGCCGCGATAAATTCATGCTCGGAGACCTTTTAGTAGGCGGTGGTGGTAAGCTATACAGTTCCCCAACAAAGTTATATATCGGGCCAGGTTTTGCTACAATTCGTAACTTTACCCAAGGTCAGGATACCATTCAGCTAGCAACAAGCGATATCCAACCTTCTTTAGATAAATTCTTGATATTTCCCATCAACAACAATCGAGATTTAGCTATCCAAACGAACGGCTTGTTCGTCTACTTTCCAGATGGAAGTTCGGGAATTAGTAGCTTTGACACGATCGCTGTTATTGAAGGCGGCGGAAATCTTAAGTTGAATCTATTACCAGAATCTAGAGGTTCTCTATCTCTACTTGGCTAGAAATCTCTAAGCTAGTGGGGATTTGCCCGATCGCTGCTGGGAAGTGCGATAATTAATTGTATCATCCAGAAACCGGGTTTCTCGAATAAACCCGGTTTCTAAGTCTTTAATGGCGATCGCGCGCTAGCTTCAAAACCTCAACAGTATCTTTGTGACCCTCCGAAGAGGCCCAAATTAACGCAGTCCAAGTATTATTATCCTTAGCTTTGATATCAGCTCCTTTATCGATTAAAAATTCCACAACTTGAGTGCGCCCGCTACCTGCTGCACTCATCAAAGCCGTCAAACCAAAATTAGTTTTAGCATTCACATCCGCCCCCGCCTCCAGCAAAAGCTGTACAATCTCCGTATGTCCGGCAGCAGCGGCACTCATTAACGGCGTCCACCCGTCATTATCGTGACTGTTGACATCCGCACCTGCAGCCAGCAATTTTTTGACGATCGCAGAATTGCCAGCCTCAGCCGCAGCCGTCAAAGCCGTCGCACCTTCCTCATCTTTGGCATTGATATCTGCACGCTGTTCGATCGCACTTTCTACAGCCGCAACATCACCCGTCTTGACGGCATCAATTAAATCTGTCATAAATTCTCCCTTGTATCCTCTCAAATATTAAATCCTATGACAGTCGATATTTTAATCCTCTCCAACGGCCCCGGAGAATTGGCAACTTGGGTGCGTCCCGCCGTGCAAGCTTTGCGCGAGCAATTGGGAAACGCGGGCACTCAAGCGCGAATCTCTGTAGTGCTGTCCCCCTGTCCGCACGCCACCGGGAAAGAAGCACAAATCGCTTGTTCCTACCCAGAAGTTGACAGAGTGCAAGCACCGGAGCATTTTTTTCCATTCCTATTATCTGGCAAAACTGCTGAAAATTGGGATTGGCACAAAACAGGAGTGGTTTTATTTTTAGGCGGCGATCAATTTTTTACGGTTGTTATTGGCAAAAGACTCAAATATCGCACTGTTATTTATGCTGAATGGGACGCGCGGTGGTATCGCTGGATTGATAAATTTGCGGCCATGAAACCCGAAGTTTTTGCTAAAATTCCCCAAAAATATGCTAATAAATTTACAGTTGTCGGAGATTTGATCGCAGAAGTAGGTAATCGAAAATCTGACGCCAAAGATGGGGCAGTAACCCTACGGAAAATAGAATTAATTGGATTGTTGCCCGGTTCTAAAGCCGCCAAATTAGCTTTAGGTGTACCGTTATGTTTGTCGATCGCCCAATCCATCCACCGCATCCGCCCTGAAACTCGCTTTGTTATTCCCGTTGCTCCTACCATAGATGTGCAAACTCTAGCAGGTTTTGCCGACCCTGAACAAAATCCTTGCCTGCATTTATTTGAGAACGCCAGCGCCGAACTTCATTTAACAGAACGGCCGTTTTTGCAGACAGCAAATAACTTGCAA
This sequence comes from Microcoleus sp. Pol12B3, assembly GCF_036701355.1. Lineage (NCBI taxonomy): Bacteria > Bacillati > Cyanobacteriota > Cyanophyceae > Oscillatoriales > Microcoleaceae > Microcoleus > Microcoleus sp. Pol12B3. The sequence goes on along the minus strand of NZ_JAUBQS010000019.1, from coordinate 84,211 downwards.
GTAGAACTTTGGACGCAGACGCCCGCCTACGATTTGCTATCAGAATGCAGCCTCTGTTTAACTACTGTGGGAGCGAATACTGCGGAATTGGGTTCGTTAGCCGTACCGATGATTGTTTTGATTCCGACGCAGCAATTGGATGCGATGAAAGCTTGGGACGGATTGCCGGGATTGCTGGCAAATTTGCCGTTAGTCGGTTCAGCTTTTGCGACTGCGATTAATTGGCTAATCTGGCAATTGGGAAAGGGTAAGCTTTATGCTTGGCCGAATATTTGGGCACAGGAGGAGATTGTGCCGGAGTTAATTGGGAAGCTGGAACCGGAAGTAATAGCTCAATTGGCGATCGACTATTTGAGCCATCCTGATAAATTAGCACAAATGGGCGATCGTTTGCGTGCGGTTCGAGGAGAATCGGGGGCGGCGAAAAAAATTGCTCAATTGGTTTGTGAAGAACTTGAGGTGCAATCTAATTGTCATAATAAGAATTAGATTTTTTTATTTTTAACCGCAGAGCAATGCAGATTTAATCCAGATTAATTGGTAAAAACAGGCAAAAGAAATTTTATTTTCTCTTGCCTGTTTATTATCCCAAAACTCGATTTGCTTTCAAGCTAAGCTCGATCGTGCTTAGCAATCACCCAAACAGCGTGAATGATACCGGGAATAAAGCCCAAAAACGTGAGAACCAGGTTGATCCAAAAATCAGTACCGATGCCGACAGTCAAAAATACGCCCAGAGGGGGAAGAAAAATTGCAGCGACTATGCGAATTAAATTGTTCATCTCAGTTACTCCAAACGAGTTTTCTCTTTCAATTTAACTTCACTGACTGACTGAACCTTTCCCGAAAAACTTAGGCGGCGCTGCCATAGTGTAAACTTCGGTTTCAGCGGCGATTACCTGCCGCAAGTGACCGGGAAGCTGCATCAACCCCAACAGTGTAATTCCGTCGAACATCCGCAACCCGCCAGTTGTTTTCTCGGCGAGTAATTTGTCAGTAACTGCGGGTTCGGGCCGCGTATTTATTTCTTGATTAGAAGCTATCGCAAAACCCCAAGGAGCTCCGTAAGTAGAAATAAAGCTGGTGCAGGATTGAACATTGGAGAAAACAGATTTCAGGGTATTCACAATGCGAGCGTGCATTTTCATTTCTGCCGGAGAAACGGGGCCTGCTTGCACTACGAAATATCCGTTAGGTGACATTACGCTGCGAACTTTCTCAAAATACTCCTTGGTAAACAACTGGAAAGATGGGCCTTCTTCTATTGGATCGGACAAGTCAGAAATGACAATATCCCAATCTTTGTCTGTGTTGTCTAAATAGTCCAAAGCATCGCCGATTACTACTTCGCAGCGGGGGTCGTCAAAGGCGTTTTGGTGCATTTCTGGCAGGTGTTCGCGGCAAGCTTCTACTACTTCGCCGTCAATGTCGATCATCACGACTTTTTCAACTGTTTTCCAGCGCAGCACTTCTCTAATCGTAGCTCCTTCTCCGCCACCGAGAACGAGGACTTTTTTGGGTGAACCGTGACAAATCATGGCTGGGTGCACCAGGGGTTCGTGGTACAGAAACTCGTCGCCTGTACAAGATTGCCACTTACCGTCTAAAACTAAGCCTTTGCCGTAAGTACCGGTCTGAACGACATACATTTCTTGATAGGCTGTTTTCTTGTAAGCAAGCACCGCGATGACGCCGTGAACGTAAATATCCCAAGGGGTAATGTACTCGCTCATCCAAAAGTCTGCACGAACTTCGCTACCTGACATCAATTACTCTCCAAATATAAACGGCTGTGTCGATGTTGTCACAAGTAGTAGTTATTAGCACAAAACGGTGCGGGTGTGTGAGTACGATCGACACATTAAAGTGAGATTTCTCAGCAATGCTATAGTGTGATTGCGTTCTGGGAGAGAGCAATGAGCTTGTTACTTGAGATTGCTTGTGGGCGATCGCGCGCCCAGTCGATCGCACTTTTCCCGTCGCCCCCGGTCAATCGCACTCACATTTAATATTTTCGCTTTGCATTGCCGACGGGTTTTGTACAAAAGTTGTCTGAATCGGGCAATTTTTCGCGCTGGGCCCGCCTTTATAAGTTTGCGATCGCCCTGCTTATTTACCAATAATCGGATGAAAACCCAGCAAATGCGAGAGCGGGGAATACAAGTAGCAAGCGGTTTTAACTAGATTTGTTATTAATATGTTGACATTTTGAATGTATCTTAGATAATATTTTTATATCGACCAAAATAAAGGAACTCTTAAATTTTTCGGACACAATTGGTTAGGCGATGTGCGCGGAGATTCTAACTAGGTAAAGGGTGCAACTAAATTTCCTCATAAAACTGTTCTGACACTATTTTTAGGTTCAAAATAATAGCCGATGGAACCAACGGACTGGGACAACAGAATCAAAGAGCTGGAAAAGGAAAATCGACTCCTGCGTAAAAAACTCGAAAAATCGGAAACCGAACGCAGCCAATTACAAGCCCTCAATCAAAAAAAAGAATCTTTGCTAAAAAAGCTCACTGAGGAATTTAGAGATTCCAAAAATATTTTAAAAGCAAGAATGTCGGCACTAGAAAAAGCTCTGGAAAACCAAAAAACAACCCAGCTCAAATTAATCGAAGCCGAAAAAATGTCGGCTTTGGGCATTTTGGTAGCTGGTATTGCCCACGAAATCAACAATCCCGTTAACTTCATCTACGGCAATATTACCTATGTCAATGACTATGCAGGAGACATTTTAAAATTGCTCGCTATGTACCAGGATCGTTATCCCGAAATAGATGCAGAGATTGAAGCTTTTCTGGAAAAAATTGACATCGACTTTTTGCGCGAAGATTTGTTGAAAACTCTGTCGTCAATGAAAGTTGGCTCCGAGCGCATCCGCGAAATTGTGCTGACTTTACGGAACTTTGCGCGGGTAGATGAAGGTGAAAAAAAACCCGTTAACATTCACGAAGGAATTGACAGCACCTTGTTAATTTTGCAGCATTTAACTAAAGAAAAGCCAGGTCATTCTGCTATAAAAATCATTAAAAATTATGGTTCTTTGCCCAAGGTAGAGTGTTATGCTGGGCAATTAAACCAGGTGTTTATGAACATCATTAATAATGCTGTGGATGCCCTGCGGGAGCGAGAGCAAAATTCGTCACTGGAAGAGATAGAAGCTAACCCTATCCAGATGACAATTACTACTTCTAGTATTTCAGAAAATGGGGCAATAATTAGCATCAAAGATAATGGTATGGGAATGAATGAATCTGTAAAAGCGAAAATTTTCGATCCGTTTTTTACCACCAAACCAGTTGGTCACGGGACGGGTTTGGGATTGTCAATTAGCTATCAGATTGTTGTGGACAAACACGGCGGGAGGTTGGAGTGCATCTCCGCAATTGGAGAAGGGACTGAATTGGTGATCGAGATTCCGATCGCCAATTCCGGCCGCTAAGATCGATCGATCGAGCTAAACTGAGGGATAATGAAAACTCCCTTTGACCGCGGCTCCTTCTAGTTTGATGTGCAACCCTATGTCTACTGTCACTTTTGGTTTGTCAACCCCTATAGCGGCAGAGGCCGGGGCATCCTACGGCAGCAGCGAACCGCCACAGCGCCCCACTGTGCGGGCAGAGTGGATCGAGGTATTGGTGGACTCTCCTTTCAGGGTTGCGGGGGACTCGCCTGGGGAGGAAAATAAGTTATTTACCTATCGTTTACCTGCGGAACTTACCGTGCAACCAGGGGATATTTTGAGTGTACCCTTTGGCAGTCAACAGGTAGGCGCGATCGCGATTCGGTTCATTTCTCAACTGCCGCCCGACTTAGATCCGGCGCGGGTTAAAGATGTCGAAGATGTTGTCAGTACGGGATTTTTCCCACCGACTTACTGGGAATTACTCGAACGCACTGCCACCTATTATTGCACACCTTTAATTCAAGTAATTAGAGCCTCGCTGCCGCCCGGTTTGTTAAGCCGTTCCGTGCGCCGAATTCGCTTAATTAAGGATGCTCTTTCTCCCAATGCCGAAACATTTCTCAATCCCGCCGCGAGTCAAATTTTGCAATTGCTGCAAGCTCAAAAAAACGGCGATTATACTTGGCAATACCTCCAGCGCCAAGTTAAGGGAAGTTATCGGGGATTGAAAGATTTATTGAAACGCGGTTGGGTAGAAAGTTATTTAGAACCTCCAAATCCTCCCAAACCACAACTAAAACCGGCAGTGACATTAATTGCTAGTGCATTTGTCACAGATTTAACCAAGCGGCAACAAGAAGTATTGGAAGTTTTGCGGCGCGGTGGCGGTGAAATGTGGATGAACGATTTGCTGAGAATTTGCAGCGCGAGTTCTTCTGTTGTCAAAAATTTGGAGCAAAAAGGTAGTGTTGTAATTGACCAAAGGGAAGTTCTCAGGGGCGATCGCGGAATTTCTCAATTGCCCGATGCACCAAAAACCTTAACTTATTTTCAAGCTCAAGCCTTAGCGTTTATTAACTCTTTTTCGGGATTTCGTCAAGTGCTGCTGCACGGCGTTACAGGTTCCGGGAAAACCGAAGTGTATTTGCAGGCGATCGCCCCCATCTTAGCCAGCGGCAAATCCGCCCTCGTACTCGTTCCCGAAATCGGCCTCACACCGCAACTTACAGACAGATTCCGAGCCCGTTTTGGCGAGCAAATTTGCGTGTACCACAGCGCCCTATCCGATGGCGAACGTTACGATACATGGCGTCAGATGCTGACTGGAACGCCGCAAATTGTCATCGGCACGCGATCGGCTATTTTTGCGCCTTTACCTCACCTCGGCTTAATTATCCTCGATGAAGAACACGACAGCAGCTTCAAACAAGACGATCGACCCCCCTGCTACCACGCCCGCACCGTTGCCAAATGGCGCGCCGAATTAGAAAATTGTCCCTTAATTTTAGGTTCCGCAACGCCAGCATTAGAGACTTTTGTCGGGACGCGCCGAGATTATTACTCGTTACCAAATATCCATTATTTATCCTTGCCCGATCGCATTTATTCCCGCCCGATGCCACCTGTGGAAATAGTCGATATGCGCCAAGAATTGCGGCAAGGAAACCGCTCAATTTTCAGTGCTTCTCTGCAAAACGCGCTGGAACAATTGCAAGAAAGACAACAGCAAGGTATCCTGTTTATTCACAGAAGAGGACACAGTACCTTTGTGTCTTGTCGGAGTTGCGGCTATGTGATGGAATGCCCGAATTGCGATGTTTCCCTGTCTTATCACCACGTCGGCGAAGCAACAGCAGAAATATTGCGCTGTCACTACTGCAACCACACGGAACGACACCCCCAAAACTGCCCGGAATGCAGTTCTCCTTACTTCAAAAACTTTGGCAGCGGCACTCAGCGAGTCGAACAGGAATTAACGAGATTATTTCCCGAATTGCGGGCAATTCGATTTGACAGCGATACGACTAGAAATAAGGGCGACCACCGCAGATTGTTAACGCTATTTGCCAATGGGGAAGCTGATATTTTGTTGGGTACGCAAATGCTGACGAAAGGGTTAGATTTAGCTGGAGTAACATTGGTGGGAGTTGTGTCTGCTGACGGGTTGCTAAACTTATCTGACTATCGGGCCAGCGAACGAGCTTTTCAAACTTTAACTCAAGTCGCGGGCCGTGCTGGCAGAGGCGACGATCCGGGGCGGGTAATTATTCAAACTTACACTCCCGAACACCGGGTTATTCAAGCAGTTAGGCGGCACGAATATATAGGTTTTGTGGAAACAGAATTGGCAGAAAGAGCAGCGCTGAATTATCCTCCTTCGGGGCGGCTGATTTTGTTGCGGTTGAGCAGTGCAGATGCGGCGGAAGTGGCGGTGACTGCGGTACAATTGGCGTCGGTTTGTCAGGAGTATATTGAGCGATTGTCTGTACCGGGATGTGAGTTGTTGGGGCCTGCACCGGCGGCGATTATGCGGGTGGCAAATCGCTATCGGTGGCAGATTTTGCTGAAGTTGCCTTTGGATGAATCGGTGGATTTGTCGGATTTGATCGGATTGCGCGATCGCACGCCGCGTTCTGTTAGTTTAACTATTGATGTCGATCCGTTGAATTTTGGTTGAGCGAGGGCAACCTAAAAGCCCGGTTTCGGATTAAGCCTGTAAAAGCTTCTCTACCGATTGAGCAATAGCAGTCTCATCCTGGAACTCAGAATTATCAATCTCTAAATCCCAAGGCAAATCGACCAGCAACGCACGTTCATTAATTTCTTTTAACCTATGGTCTGAAACAGGAATGTGGGTTGAGACATCTCTCGTCATGACTCGCTCTATACAGGTATCGAGTGGAGCTTGTACATGGATTAGGAACACGCGGAAGCCTTGTCGCAAGGCTGTTAATAACTCTGAGAAGGTATGGGCTGTGCCTGTAGACTCGATGCAAAGGGTGGAATGTGATTGAGCTAACTCATCCAGTTTTTCTAACACAATTTGGAATCCTCGTTTCTCCAACGGAATTCCTTCTAATCCTGGCTCTAGCCTAAGCACCTCAAGAAATATAGGTTCAATCCGTAGAAACTTTACATCTAGATATTGCTCCAAAACACTACCAATGAACGTCTTGCCAACTCCTTTGAGTCCTACTAGCAGCAACAGATTACACGGTTTTGTATTGTAAGATGAGTACATATTGCTTTAACAAGACTTACGCTACATGAGTCAATTTTTATAATATATTTTTTACACAACTATGTAGTTGTAAGGTGCGCCGTGCACACCCTACAACTAGAGTCTCTGCGTAAATCCTAAAAACTAAGGCAAATCCGTGCTCCCCATCAGATAAAGGTCGCACTCCCGGGCCACGCCGCGCCCTTCATTAATCGCCCAAACCACCAAACTTTGTCCCCGGCGACAGTCACCAGCGGCGAAAACTCCCGGAATGCTGGTTGTATATTTTTCGTGCTCGGCTTTCACGTTGCTGCGGGCGTCGCGTTCCAATCCCAGCGCATCCAGCAAGGGCTGTTCCGGGCCGAGGAAGCCCATCGCTAGCAACACAAGATGTGCGGGCAACACTTTTTCAGTGCCCGGGATGTGGTTCGGAATGAACTGCCCTTTCTCGTTTTTCGTCCACTCCACCTCAACGGTGTGCACGGCTTTGACATTACCGTTTTCGTCGCCCTCGAACTTTGTCGCCGTGGTGAGATAGCCGCGGGGGTCGTCGCCGAATTTGGCTGCTGCTTCTTCTTGGCCGTAGTCGAGACGGTAGACTTTCGGCCATTCCGGCCAGGGATTGTTGGCCGCCCGTTCCGAGGGCGGTTTGGGGAGGATTTCAAGCTGTACCAGGCTTTTGCAGCCGTGGCGGATGGAGGTGCCCACGCAGTCGGTGCCGGTGTCGCCACCGCCGATGATGACGATATCTTTGCCTTCGGCGGAGATGAAGTTATCGTTGGTGCTCTTGTCTAAAACTGCTTTGGTGTTCGCAGTCAGGAAGTCCATTGCGAAGTGGATGCCTTTTAATTCCCGGCCGGGGATGCCCAAGTCGCGGGGTTTGGTGGCGCCGGTACAGAGCACAACGGAGTCGTATTCTTTTAGCAGTTGTTCGGCTGGTAAGTCTTTGCCGACTTCGGTGTTGCAGACGAATGTCACGCCTTCTTCTTCGAGGACTTTCAGGCGGCGCATTACGACTTGTTCTTTGTCTAGCTTCATGTTGGGGATGCCATACATTAGCAGGCCGCCTGGTCGATCGGCTCTTTCGTATACTGTTACCCAATGACCGGCTTTATTTAGTTGTGCGGCGGCGGACAAACCGGCAGGCCCGGAACCGATGACGGCGATTTTTTTGCCGGTGCGTTTGGCGGGTGGTTCGGCGGTAATCCAGCCTTCATCCCAGCCTTTATCGATAATCGAGGCTTCGATGTTTTTAATAGTCACGGGCGGGTTGTTGATGCCGAGCACGCAAGCGCCTTCGCAGGGGGCGGGACAGACGCGGCCGGTGAATTCCGGGAAGTTGTTGGTTTTGTGGAGTCTGTCTAGGGCTTCTTTCCACAGTCCGCGATATACTAGGTCGTTCCATTCGGGAATGAGGTTGTTAATCGGGCAGCCACTTGCCATGCCGCTGATAATTGTGCCCGTGTGGCAAAACGGAATGCCGCAATCCATGCAGCGCGCGCCTTGGGTGCGGAGTTTGTCCTCCTCCATTGGCAGGTGAAATTCGTCCCAGTTGTGGACTCTCTCGACAGGTGAGAGTTCAGAGGGCAATTCGCGCAAGAATTCGATAAAGCCTGTTGGTTTTCCCATAGTGGTGTTCTGGTTAGAATTTACTATTCTGTCGTTTCTCAAAGGTGAAGCTGGCTGGCTTCTGAATTAACTATTGTGATCTAAATTGTGTGCGATCGCACCTCAGATTGAGCAATTCCTACCTGAAATCTTCAATATCGCCGGGAGTCGGGGAATTGTCGGCAGCCATAAAATATACAGCGACAGCAAAGAAATCGGGTTTTTTACGGGGATTAAAGGTTTTAAAGGTTGTGATGCAGTATTTTCGCCGATCAAACCCGGTTGCTGCATAATTTCAGCATTGCTTACTCTGGGACGATCGCATTTACCGCTACAGCCACATCTCGAAACGCTTGCGGGTTAACTCTTTGGGCCCGCTAGCGTCAACTTTAAAGCGCCGTCCCCATCAGGAGTGTCTCAAAATACAATACAAAAAGTTACAGGTGTGGCAAAATATTATTTTCAAGATATACTACTGTAAATCTGTCAGATAAGCGGAGTTTAGTTCGTTAACTCCAAAAATAGGTAAATAAACTCATGAGCATTACAGTTCAGAACGTATCGAAACACTTCGGCTCCTTCCACGCAATTGACAACGTGAATTTAGAAATTAAAAGGGGATCTTTAGTCGCGCTGTTGGGGCCTTCGGGTTCCGGGAAATCGACTCTGCTGAGGATGATCGCGGGGCTAGAACCGCCCGACAGCGGTCAGATTTACCTGACGGGTGAAAATGCAACTCATCAGTCGGTGCAGGAGAGGCATATCGGTTTTGTGTTTCAGCACTACGCTTTGTTCAAACACATGAGTATTCGGAAAAATATTGCTTTTGCGATGGAAATTCGCAAAGTTCCTAAAGGCTCTATTAGCAGGCGGGTGGATGAACTTTTGGATTTAGTGCAGTTGACAGGTTTGGGCGATCGCTATCCTTCCCAACTTTCCGGGGGTCAGCGGCAGCGGGTTGCTTTGGCAAGAGCTCTAGCAGTTCAACCAAAAGTGCTGCTGCTAGACGAACCTTTTGGAGCATTAGATGCTAAAGTCCGCAAAGAATTGCGATCGTGGCTGCACAACCTTCACAAAGAAGTTAACATCACCACAGTTTTTGTGACTCACGACCAAGAAGAAGCTATGGAAGTAGCCGATGAAATTGTGGTGATGAATAAAGGTAAAGTCGAACAAGTTGGCACTCCTGCAGAAATTTACGACAAACCGGCATCAGCTTTTGTGATGAGTTTTATTGGGCCTGTCAATGTGCTGCCGAATGCTGCGGGTTTGTTCGCCAGCAACGGCACAACGGCTCACAATAACGGAGCAGCCCATTCTGATTTAGTGTTTTTGCGTCCCCACGATGTGGAAATTCAAACTAAGCCGCAGTCTGGTTTTGCATTAGCAACAGTCAGTCGCATCATTCATTTAGGGCGGGAAATACAAACCGAGTTACTGTTAGAATCGGAGCAGGTAGTAACAGCTTACGTGAGTCGCGAGCGCTTCGATTCTTTACAGTTAACGCGAGATCAGCAGGTTTACGTCAAGCCCAAACACGCCATGACTTTTCCTGCCTATTCAATTTAAATCAGCGACTGCATCTTACTCAAAATACTATCCGGGATCTTCTACAAAACACTGCTCCCACATCGTTACCAGGCTCGTGCCTGGTAATGCTGTCTCGTGGCTCTAAATCGGAGGCAGAGCCTCCTGAAATTCATTCCCAGGCAGAGCCTGAGAACGAGAAAAACGAGAAATCCCAGGGTCTGCCTGGGAACGAGAACTAGAAACAAGATAGGTGAAGAATATGACTGCTAACAAATTCTTGAATTTAGCAACTAGCACTTTACTTAGTTATCGCCGTTACATCCAGGCAGGATTAACACTTTGTGCAGGATTGGGACTGTCTGCGATCGCCTCTTCAGTTGCGTACAATTGGGAATATAAATCCATGCAAGCCGAACTGCAAGACCGGCTGGACAAAATAGCTACAGACATTCAGAGAGATGTTAGCGGCAATTTAGAAATAATTCGGGCGGTGGGAGCATTTTACAGCGTATTTGACGGCGTTAAAAAACCCGAAATTAATACATTTGTTGGTCCTGCCCTGTACCGCCATCCGAGCCTTAAGGCGATCGCTTGGCTGCCCCGTGTTTCTGACTCTCCGCAATTCCTGACTGATGAAATAGATTTAGGTTTAGATTTGACTGCCAATCGGCCAGCATTAGAAAAAGCCGCCAAAAGACAAGAAATTATCGCGACTGACCGTCAAAAATGGTCTTCACAAAATCAACCAAGCGTATTCGTATTTCTACCAATTTTTAGTCAAATTTCTTCTGACAATACCCCAGAATTGTCGCCAAATTCACTTTCTAGAAACCCCGAAAATTTGAAAGGTTTTGCTTTCGGTATTTTGCTCGTTGATGCTATTGTGAAGTCGGCTTTGCAGGAAACTCAACTCAACTTTGTTAATGTGTATCTTCAAGATGCTATGGCTCCTGAAGCGGAAAGATTTCTCGCTTTTTACGAAGCAAAGACTAAAAGGATCGTCACCGACGAAAACATTAAAAATCAACTCCAAATTGGGGAAAGAGCTTACTGCCCGGATGGCAGCAGTTGCACCCGCATTCTCAATATTGAAAATCGCAGGTGGTTGCTGCAACTGCGGTTAACGCCAGAGTACATTAATCCTCTAAGATTTTGGCGTTCTTTGACGGTTTTAATTTTTGGGACAATTTTAACTTTGGCGGCGACACTTTATCTAATGAGCTTGTGGAATTATACCGCTTTAATTGAAAAAATAGCAGCAGAACGCACGGCTAAATCTCAAAGGCTAGAACAAACTTTGCAAGAGTTGCAGCAAACTCAAAGTCAACTGATTCAGCAGGAAAAAATGTCTAGTTTGGGCTTATTAGTCGCTGGTGTCGCCCACGAAGTGAACAATCCTATTAGTTTTATTTACGGCAATATCCACCACGCCAGCGCATATACTAGCGATTTGTTAGAGTTGGTAAAACTATACCAAAAACAATATTTACACCCTCCATCGGAAATTTCCGAGTATTTAGAAAAGGTTGACTTTGACTTTCTCAGCAAAGATTTGCCGCAACTGCTGTCTTCGATGAAAATCGGAGCAGATCGCATTGTTCAAATCGTCCAATCTTTGCGGAATTTCTCTCGCTTAGATGAAAGCGAAATGAAACCTGTCAACATTCATGAAGGTATTGACAGCACTCTGCTAATTCTGCAAAGTCGCCTGAAAGCTACAGGCGATCGCCCGCCGATCGAGATTGTTAAAAACTACGGCAATTTACCTTTGGTAGAGTGCTATGCCGGACAATTAAATCAGGTGTTTATGAATATTCTGGCTAATGCGATCGACGCCCTTGAGAGTTACAACTTCGAGCGCGGGCCCAAAGCAGCGAAAGCCAATCCGATCGCGATCGCCATAACCACAGAATATTCACTCCCTGACAAAATAATTGTGCGGATATCTGATAACGGCCCCGGTATGGCAGAAAATGTCAAAAAACGGCTGTTCGACCCCTTCTTTACGACTAAACCAGTAGGAAAAGGGACAGGATTGGGACTGTCCATCAGCTATAAAATTGTCGTAGAAAAGCACAAGGGTGCGCTGCGCTGCGATTCGACACCGGGATTGGGGACGGAATTCTCGATCGAGATTCCGCTGCGGCAAGAAGTCAGACAAGCTGTACCGTTTGTTTCGCGGAAAATATCCGAGGCAGCTTAGAAAGGGCTGGGGAAGGAAAATTTTTTTCTCATTAACTACTGTAATTCGGTCGGATTATAGTATTATATGTAATAATGCCACAATCAATACTGCTTTATGCAGCTTAAACCGTTGGCACTGCCGATACTCTATAACCCAAACACGGCGAGAGTAAATATGTTCAGTGACTTGCAAATTATTTACGAACGCGACCCTGCGGCGCGCAACTGGCTGGAAGTATTATTTTGCTATCCCGGACTGCAAGCACTTTTTTTGCACCGGATAGCACACTGGCTTTATTTTGCTGGCCTGCCGTTTGTACCGCGCTTGATTTCCCAACTAAGCCGCTTTTTAACAGGTATTGAGATCCACCCAGGAGCAAAAATTGGTAGGGGCGTGTTTATCGACCACGGCATGGGGGTGGTAATTGGCGAAACTGCGATCGTTGGAGATTATGCTGTCATTTATCAAGGAGCCACAATTGGCGGCACGGGTAAAGAAATAGGAAAACGGCATCCGACGCTGGGAGAAAATGTAGTTGTGGGAGCCGGTGCTAAGGTTTTAGGCAATATTCAAATTGGCAATAATGTTCGGATTGGTGCGGGTTCGGTAGTGCTGCGGGATGTCCCTAGCGATTGCACTGTTGTGGGAATTCCCGGCCGCATTATCTCTCGAAAAAAGCAGGTGGAAGATCCTCTAAATTCTCAAGGCTTACCGGATTTGGAAGCTCAAGCGATTCGAGCTTTGTTCGATAGAATTAAGGATTTAGAAGAGCAGGTGGATTTTTTAAAATCTCAATTATCTCCGCTCAAAACAACTCAATCAGAGCAAGCAGAGGTCCAAAAACATGAATTATTCCTGTCTTCGGATTTATTCATTACACAGTTTTTAGACGGTGCCGGAATCTAGTAAAGCTTTAATTTATATAGATTTTTGCCAACCACACTATCCTGCTGTCATTGGACAAACTAACTTTTATTCTTTCAGTAACTGGCTATGACTATTGCTTCTCTTTCCACTAAAACTTTTGATGAAACGAGCAGACATATATTTTCTCGTCGCTCGCACTTGCCCAACAGAAGCAATGCTCTGTGGCGAATTGAAAGTGGAGTAGTGCGAACTGTAACGTGGCTTGAAGATGGTACAATTATCACCTTGGGATTGTGGGGGCCTGGTGATACGATCGGCAAAGCGATATCAAAATGCGAGCCTTTTCAAATTGAATGCCTAACTAAAGTCGAGGCAATTTTACTATGTGGCGAACGCTGGCTAAATAAAGATATTTTGCTCACTCACATTCAGCAGGCTGAAGATTTTATGGTAATGCGAGGTTACAAAAGAGTTGATTTTATGCTCTATCAACTATTAAATTGGCTGGCTAAGAGGTTTGGTTCTGAGGTAGAGCGAGGACATCTGATCGATATGATTTTAACGCATCAGGATATTGCAGAAATTATCGGTACAAGTCGCGTAACTGTCACTCGAACCCTCGGTCATTTTGAGCAGCAAGGCTTGATAGATCGTCTCCCACTCCACCGGATTATTCTGCAACCTTCTGAGGTGTGGCACTACGAAATATAAAATAACGATATTAACAGTTAACTGTTAACCTTTTTAACCCCAGATATTGTATCCTCTTTTTTCACAAAAACTTCTAGGGAGTTTGTGAGATATTTTTGATTTGCTATGGATCCCTACTAGCTTTTGGCTGCAATGTCGGCGCTTTTTTTAGTGGCATTGCTTCCATCAGCGCGCAAGGTTGGCTGTCGATTGCTGCTGATGAAGTGGGTAGTGTTGCCCGAATTATATTTGCGATCGCTCCTCGGACTCCAGAATTTAAAGAACAAAACTACTGTTTGCCTATAGACATTAAGTATTTAATCGTGTAGTCTGTTAAATTAAGTAAAGAGAGTTTGGGCTCGCTACTTAAGTGCGATGCCCAAATACGGGCAAAAAACTCTCTAAATAGTGTGATTGTTACCATTGGCAAAAATTAATGCCATAGCGAAATCTTATAGATATTCCTGGCAAATATAATCGGATTGCATTTGCACTTCTTGCCAGCGCATTACGTTAAGTTTTGCGCTCAATTCACCAGAAACTCAAACAACAAAAGGAACTCTCGTTAATGTGGTACCATCGTCGAAAAGATAAAATTTTGTTTCCTTCGCAAAAAAACAATCCTGCGGCAGGTTTTTCTCTGAAGCCAGCAAAGTTGCTGGAACCGTCCCTGTTCAAAGTTTTTACTTTATTTTTTGCAATAGGTTTAGGCTTGAGCTGGTTAATCCCTCAGCCTGCAATCAGCCAGGCAAAACCAAAAGATGTCGAACTTACCTTAGTTTCCTTTTCTGTTACCAAATCCGCCTACGAAAAGATTATTCCCGGCTTTGTAGCCAAGTGGAAACGAGAAAACAACCAGAATGTCACTATCAGCCAAAGCTACGGGGGTTCAGGTTCTCAAACCCGTGCTGTGATTAGCGGTTTGGAAGCCGATGTCGTACACTTAGCCTTAGCTTTTGATACCGATCGCATCCAAGAAGCCGGTCTAATTAAATCGGGTTGGGAGCGAGAAGTGCCAAATAGCGGGATTGTGAGCAAATCAGTCGTGGCATTAGTAGCGCGGGCCGGAAATCCCAAAAAAATACAAGGCTGGGCCGATTTAGCCAAACCCGGTATCAAAGTAATTACTGCTAATCCTAAAACCTCTGGTGTCGCGCGGTGGAATTTCTTAGCTTTGTGGGGTTCGATAACTCGAAACGGAGGAAACGAACAAGCAGCCCGCACCTTTGTCAGCCAGGTTTATAAAAACGTGCCCGTGCTTCCCAAAGATGCCCGCGAAGCATCTGATACTTTCTACAAACAAAACCAAGGGGATGTGCTGATCAACTATGAAAATGAAGTTTTGTTGGCGAAACAAAAGGGCGAAGCTGAACCTTTCATCATCCCCCAAGTGAATATTTCCATTGACAACCCCGTGGCTGTAGTTGATAAATACGCAGCCAAGCACGGAACTACTAAGGTGGCGGAAGCTTTTGTGAAATATCTTTACACGCCTGAAGCTCAGCGAGAATTTGCTAAAGTGGGTTTTCGACCTGTTAACTCCACGGTAGCCGGACAATTTAGCAGTCAGTTTCCCAGAATTGGTAAACTGTTTACAGTCAGTGATATGGGTGGCTGGAAGGGGGCACAAAGCAAGTTCTTTGGTGACGGTGCAATCTTCGATCAAATTCAGAATAGTCTGGGCAACAGATAATTTGTATCAAATGTGCGTTAATTAAATTTTCTCATCGACTCGTCAATAAGTTCAAAAGCAAGTGCGATCGTCGCACTTGCTTTTTTCTTTGTGTTTATTTCTTTCTTCTCACTGCCAACAGATGCGATATCTCGCACCTGTTGACTGCCGTTAAGTAGGTGAGTATGAATAAACTTAACGGTGAGACAGCATATATCCACCTACCTCTTAGCAGTTACTTGAAGGGGGTGGTATTGCCTGTAAAATACTCGCTCCCTGCAACATTTGAGACTTTCGGGATCTACCCGCTTTTGGGTATTCCCAAGACGGTGCAAAGGGCGGAACCAAGAAGGGGCAAGCTTTCCACCCACCCTGTACCCCCACGCCGAGCATCAGGCAGTTTCCGCCCCTGTGTCCGTGTTGCTCGTAATACCGACAGTGCCGACAGCTTAAACTTACATTGACGTTGCTCACGGGATTTCTCCAACCGTTTTTGTAATAAAAATATACTAACACCTGTACACCTACCGGAATTGTGTACTATTATATAATGTACAATTTAAACTCGATCGCCAGTGGGGAATGTGGAACTATCTTCTAGAGTAGAATATGCCCTGTTAGCGCTCTTGGAACTGGCGAGCCACTACCCGAAGGATTCGCCCCTAACAGTAAACGAACTTACTGCTTCTCAAGAGATACCGGAACGCTATCTAGACCAAATTCTTGCCGTGCTGCGGCGTGCGAGTATCGTCCAAAGTCTGCGGGGCGCTAAAGGCGGTTATTTGCTGGCAAAAGAGCCTTGGCAGATTACTTTGCTAGAGGTGTTTTCGACACTCGAAGGCGACGGCAGTGCCCCGACTCAAAAAGTTTCGGAATCTGTAACAATAGAAAAAACTGCGGTGCTAGAAATCTGGCAGGAAGCTCAACAGGCATCTTGGGCTGTTTTGGGCAAATACACATTACAAGATTTGTGCGAACAGCGGGATGTTCGCAAACAAGCACATCCCATGTACTACATTTAAAGGGAGAGAAATTAAGCCATGAGAATTGCTAAGGATGTTACAGGAATAATTGGCAGAACTCCTTTAGTTCAGCTCAATAAAATTCCCCAAGCCGAAGGAGTAGTTGCTCATATAGTAGCAAAATTGGAAGGGATGAATCCGGCTGCTTCGGTGAAAGATCGGATTGCGGCGAGCATGATTCAGGCGGCAGAAGATGCGGGGCTAATTCAACCGGGGAAAACTATTTTAGTTGAACCGACTTCAGGCAATACTGGAATTGCTTTGGCAATGATCGCGGCGGCGAAAGGCTACAGTCTGATTTTAACAATGCCGGATACGATGAGTTTAGAGCGCCGATCGATGTTAAAGGCTTACGGAGCTCGGTTGGAATTAACTCCGGGACATGAAGGGATGTTAAGCGCGATCGCCCGTGCGGAAGAAATTGTAGAAGAAACCCCCGATGCTTTCATGCTGCAACAGTTTCGCAACCCCGCTAATCCGAAAATTCACCGGGCAACCACGGCCGAGGAAATTTGGGAAGATACAGAAGGTAAAGTAGATTTTTTAGTGGCTGGAGTTGGCACCGGCGGCACAATTACTGGAGTTGCTGAGGTAATTAAACAGCGCAAACCGAGTTTTAAGGCGATCGCAGTTGAACCAGCCACCAGCGCCGTGCTTTCTGGAGGTAAATCTGGTGCTCACAAAATTCAAGGGATTGGTGCAGGATTTATTCCGGAAGTGTTGAAACCCGAGTTAATTGATGAGGTGATTGCAGTTAGCGACGCAGATGCGATCGCCTACAGTCGCCGACTAGCCAGAGAAGAAGGATTGTTGTCAGGAATCTCAGCAGGCGCGGCTTTGTTTGCAGCTATTCAAGTCGGCAAGCGTCCCGAAAATGCAGGAAAATTGATAGTTTTTGTGCAGCCTTCTTATGGCGAACGCTACCTCAGTACAGTGCTGTTCAAAGACTTAGAATTGCCGACAGTCAGCGAACTCGAAGCATTAGTCAGCAATTATTAATACGTAGTAGGGGCGATCGTTATTACTGCGACATTGCTATTAGTTTAACCCGAAAGACCGGCAGGGAATTAATTCCCTGCCGGAGTGTACCGAAAGCGTATATTTGTTTACAGCAATACTCCTGACCTTACCCTAGTTTTCAAACTTGATACAACTTCCAACTCGCCATTGCCAACATTCCGTAAATCACAAACTTTAGCGGGCGTTGAGGCATAATTTGGCAGAATTTAGCCCCTACCAAAACTCCAGGCACCGAACCCAACCAAATTGGCACAACTAAACCCCAGTTTACTGTTCCGAGGCTGAGGTGTCCCAGAGATGTAAACATCAATAAAATTGCCGCCTGAGAAATATCTGTCCCCACCAATTTAGAAGTATCCAGGCGGAAAAAAGCAATCAGCAACAGTGCAAACATCGAACCGGAAGACACGCTAGTGATTCCAACTATGCAGCCTAAAATTGCTGCCGCACTCACAGTACAAATACGACCATAATTAGTATTTAAGTCCCATTCAGGGGGCGAAGGCAATTTAAAATTAGGGAAAAAAGTTTTGACCGCTAATTGGAGCAGCGATAAAGCGACAATTAGGGCGATCGCTACTCCGAGAACGCGCAGCAATATGCTGTCTAAGTCCTGAATTCCGCTGGATTTGATGCAGTGTAAAATCCACACCCCAGTCAGCGAACCGGGCACGCTGCCCAAAGCCAGCCACTTAACTACTTGCAAGTCTAGGGTTTTTTGCTGCCAGTGTTTAAAGCCGCCAACAACTTTCATCAGTGTAGCAGCTACGACATCCGAACTAATAGCAATTGATGCCGGAACCTGGAAAACAAAAATTAACATTGGGGTGATGAGCGACGCTCCGCCAACTCCGGTCAAACCAACGATAATGCCAACAAAAAAGCTGAGAAAGGATAGTAATAAGTAGTTCACTGTTATGCCCAAAAACTGTGTATTTAAGCGCTGCCAACCAACAAATAGATAACTTGGGCGGCTCCTGCCACACAGCAACACAGGCAAAATCTTACTCGCATTTCAATATTTGTTACCCGAACTTTTGCTATTCAACGCTTAATTTTTTTCGTGTTTAGCTACAATATTCTAGGTTGAACTCAGTAAATGCAATTAAACAAAGCTACAAGAAAATGTAGTGTAAAAGCTCCCTGATTTTATTATATTTACCTGTGTAACTGATTAAAAACCCTCGATAAATTGATGGTTTATGTTCAGCCTTCTACCTTGAAGTGACTATGGTCATAGGTAAAACAGAGCTGAGGTTAACCGACTCTTTGCCGGCAAAGTAATCTGGAGTATCGAGAACATTAAAATGAATCAATGCCACAACGACAATGGTGAAGGCGGTTGAGGAAACTAAACCCGTCAATAACTCTTTTTTGAGGTTTTTTTCCTTGGGTTTGTCTGTAAAAACATCTACAGCCCCAAATTGCATCAACAGAATTCCAGCAATATTGGAAAGCCAGTAGCCGACAATTGTGCCAGGAAACAGTAAATCTGGGGAAAGCCCACTACAGATATACCCAAAGGCGTAGGCAATTGGCAGATTGAAAAATATGTCGTTCCACCAACACAGCGGTGATAGCAAATATCCAATTCCCAGAAGTAACCCGCCTCTGATTTTTTTAAACCAGATTTCCTTAAAACCCTTAGCTTGTGGCAACTGTTGGGTCAGTTGTCCTGCAAGCTGGTACTCTTGACTGACTTTTTTAGCGTTTTCCACGATAATAGCTCATAAATCGATCGACTTACCGTAGTTTAGCAGCAAAGCTGACTTATGTCTAGTAAATCAATCGAGTTACCGTATTTTGTTGTCGATCGGCTCAATCTACTTTCTTTCGGGTACAAAAATATCGATGAGGGAGAGGTTGTTGAGAATGCTGGCTGGTGTCTGTTTAGACTGAGATCGAGAAATTGAAAGCTTCAGGCAAATGCTTGACAGTTTGCCAAAGATATGCAGTATCGATGCCCCAGTAATATTGCAGGTAAACGAGCAAAAGCCCGATCGCGACTGTCACGCCGAGCAATTTAGGGACTATTTTCGCGACAGTCTCCAGCACTACGAATGCTGCCCAGACAGCAGCACCTAAGATGAGAATGGAAGCGATCGTGGCAACTGTATCGTTGTTCATAATTAACTCCTGTTGACAATCAATCGGGTATGACAGAACTACTTGGGCCCAGGGCGGCTGCCAAAATCGAATAAATTACTCCAATTCCCAATAAGCCCACAGCAAAACTGAAAAATAAAACCATGGCGTCTGGGGGATTGTAGGTATCGCGGTCAATTTGGTGGCGAACGGTGAAGTAATGCTTAGTTGAGATTAAGACTGTCACCCAACCTATTAGAGAGAAGATTAAACCCAACTTCCACCCCATCGCCTGACGGTAATTTACGGGCATTTGCACGACGCGAAGTCGGATGATGACGACGCCAAAAGCCATGAGGGCGATCGCTGCCCGCATCCAGGCTAAGAAGGTGCGCTCATTTGCCGATCGATCGATCGCCCGCGACAGATTTGCCTGCTGTAGTTTCTCATCATCTACTTGCATCGGTTTGAACGATAATTGCACGCGATCGAACTCTTTAATATTCATATTAAACCGCCACCGTTATTCAGGTGCCATCAAACCAAATGAGCTAGAAGGAACGGTGAACATATAATAAATTACCCCAGCCCCTAGGATTGCGATCGCGAGGCTGAAAAGAATTACCCAGCGATCGGTAGGTTCATAAGTATCGTAATCGATATCGTGACGGACGCCAAAGTAGTGCTTAGTTGAGAATAACACCGTCAGCAAACCCACTGCTGAAAAAAGCAAACCCAACTTCCAGCCATTGCCGGGAGTTGGGAGTAGAGGGGGATGAAAGGTGCGAAGGCGCACAATAACTACGCCAAAACCCATCAGGGATATTGCTGTCCGCATCCATGCTAAATAAGTGCGCTCGTTTGCCAAGTGATCCCGAACCCGCGACGGATTGGGTCGCTTAGTCTTTTCTGTATTTACTTTGGTGGATTTCCAATTTAATAGCATAGATTAACCTTTTAATTTTAATGGGAAATAAGAAGGTAAACCGATATATTTTCGCTTGGATGATTATCCGCCGGGGATTGCTCCCCGGCGGGATTTTGCATTGCAACGGGCTTTAAACAGCCGATCGCATTACAACTTCACCAAAACTAATCATTTTCCTCAGTAGGTGCGTTGGGAACTTGCGTATCTATGTAAGCCTGAGTCACGTCAGGAACAAACCAATTCGCGTCCCCAGGCTGGAAAACCTTAGCAGTAGGAACGTTGAATTCTACAGCCCCCGTATCGGGATTAGCTCTGGCTACAACTTGAGTTCCGTCAACTATCTTAACAGCTAGACCCCCAGTCAATTCTTCGGAAGGTTGATCGGTCGCCCTTAAATCGGTTGCTTTGATATCACTGGGGAGAAAAATTCCATCGCAATCCCATTTATGTTCAGTTGTTTGGCCGTCAGCTAGAAAATAAAGGGCATTGTCGTAAGTAGAAGAAGCGGCTTTTTTGCCTTTCGGGCCGTAGACAGCCAGGGTTTTTCCGGTCTCGTTGCGGCACTGACCCCAAGGTTTTCCCGTTTCTAAAGTGTATTTTTGAAACTCCAATTGAGCGATTTTTTTCCGGAGTTCCTCAGGGGTATAATTCTGGGCGCTATCGGGTGCGTCTTTCGCTGCCTTGAGAGTGTTCAGAGCTTCAGTCACCTCTATGTAGTCGGGATTGCTCGCATATATCGGCGTTTTTGGAGCGTCAGCCCAGGATGGGGGAACGAATACTAAATTGGCGGCCATTACCAACAGCACTAAAACAAATTTGAAGATTTTCACAATTTTTCTCCTTTTCTCGGTTGTCAGGTTTTTTCCAACTTTCTGTTTGCTTGCTATCTTAGGACTTAGGCAAAAACGATATCTCTTTAACTGGTTTGGCTGAGAAACCAAATTTTGCAGGATCTAAAAATCTGGTGGTTTAGGATTAGACCTATTGTCAAAGTTGAGCGGCGTGGGGTAGTGGCGAAGTGTTCGGGCGATATTTTAAGGATTACTCCTCAAGTTTTTAGCTGAGTTTGATTCACCACTACACTATTATTGAAATGAAAGGTATATTCTTGCCTAAGTCTGGCAATTTGCTAGCTCACAAGATGGCTTGAACTTTCGTAAAAATTCGAGGCTAAATTAGTTTGAAGCTGCTTTTAGCTCGGTTAATTAGTTCATTATTAACTTAGCATAATAGGTGATATATGGCAAGTAATTTAGACACTATTTTAAGGAAAAAATTGGAAAGGTAAAAATGATGAGTTAGAACTTATGAACTCCATAAAAATTATCTACCTATAGAGGGATGGAAGTTGCGGAACCGGGGCTAATTCCTAGTTAGAGTGAAACGCCGGAAGCAGCCGATAACTACCACTTTCAATCAGAATGAATATTCCCAAACCAATCAATACAAAAGGGACAACAGCCTTGGTATAGCGAGTCAAAATATGAGCGATCGCCCTTTGGCGAGTTAATCGGTAAGCGACATAAGACCAAACACCTACCATCACCGAGAAAACCGCCAAAATCACCACCAAGCTCGGCAAATCGCTGCTAGCAAACAGCGGCAAATAAATGCCGATGTTGTCTCCCCCGTTGGCCACTGTTACCGCAGCCACATTCAAAGTTTGGGGATTGAAAAGATTGACGAGTTTTGACAGTAAAGATGAGTTAGATTGACGGTTAAATTCGCCAGAGACGGCTTGTACGTCATTTTCCTGATTTTCTCTCTTGACTAAGTGACTGATGCCGATCGCGATCGGAACCAAACCCAGCAAGCCAATCCAAGCTTTCGGCACAATTAAACCGCCAAAAAAACCGGGCAAACTAGCAGCGATGAGTGCTGCAAATCCGAGGTACTTACCGAAAAAGATATGCCGGGGACGGAAAGTATCATTTACCTGGGCGAAGAACAGCATCGAAATCACCATATCGTCGATATTGGTTGCGGCAAAAGATGTAATCCCGGCAATAATCGCTGCTGCAATCCAATTCATGTGCTGTCCCTGCAATTTTTCTAAACTTCTGTTTCGCTGGCGTTACTTCTACTCATAGTTATCAAACAGAAACAGCAACCAACTAAAGATATTATACTTAAAGTTGGGCTTGCCAGAGTGCCGCTTTTCACCAGAATCGCCATTCCCAATCCGATCAAGACAAAAGGCACAATCTGATTGCCGTAGCGAGTCAAATTATCCGCAACCGCCCGCATCTGAATTAACCGATAAGCAGCGTAGCACCAAACGCCCACCATCCCGAAGAATACAGTGAGAACCACCGCCAAACTTTCTAAAGTATTGCTAGCAAAAAGCGGCACATATATGCCGATATTGTCGCCCCCATTTGCCACCGTCACCGCTGCTACGCTGTAAGTTTGAGGAGACAGAAAACTGCTAAAAAAAGATTTCTCAGATTGCTCTAATTCTGCCTCAGCTTCCGAATTGTCAGTTTCGGAATTCAGCAAGCGGCTAAGCCCGATCGCAATTGGCAGCAAACCCAGCATTCCAATCCAATCTGGCGGAAAGATTAAGCGGCCAAAAAACCCCGGAAGGCTAACCAAAACCAGTGCAGTAAAGCCCAGAAACTGACCGAAGATAATATGCCTGCGCCGAAATACTGCATTCACCTGTGAGAAAAACAGCAGCAGAATCAGAATATCGTCTAGATTCGTAGCCGTAAAAGCTGTCATGGCGGTAGAAGTTGCTGTTAATAATTCATTCATTTCTGTGTCTCCTGATATTTTTTATTTCGTTGTAGTCGCCGGAATAGTATATTAGCAAATCGCTCTCCGGATTCCCAAAAATTAAACTTTCTTGTGGGCTGTTGTTCCTAGCCAACCTTTGAAATGCTGCTCGACAATGCTGTAAGAACTCAGTAAAAACCCCGTTGCTAAAAACTTTTCGTCCTGAATGCGAACTGATAACTGCTAATCAAAAACGATCGCTGTCAAAGGGAACGGCTTTGAATCGAACACCACCATAAATTGCATTTTCTTCCTCGAATTTGGCGTGAATTGCGTCAATACCCTGCTGCATCGAGCCCGTCAGTTCAGGAGAACGCAGCCGCTGCCAGAAAAACCATCCGCAAGTAACCACCAAGTACATCAAGAACAAGTAAGGAAACGCATCGTAAGGAGCTTCTGGAGGTGGGAACATAGTGCTGCCTGGAATGCCCACGCTGCCCGCAACCGGAATCATCATAAATGCGATCGCCACAGCCGAGAACGCTACATCTCGCAGGCGCAACTTACCAATTTTGTGCAGGTAAACCGGGGCTGCGATCGAAATTAAGACGTACACGGTTAAAAATCCGTAGCTGCAAATTGCCCCCAAATAACCCATACAATCGAACAGTTTGATGTCAAACATAGACATCACCGCCGGCACAATAAATGTCAGAAATGTACACATCGTTACTGCAACGTGGGGAGTTTTATTAGAGGAATGCGCTACACCTAATGAAGAGTGAAACAAACCGTGGCGCGCCATCATAAAAAATACTCTCGCCGCTGGATTGATGCTGCCGAGCACGCAAGCAAAAAAGCTAAATAAAGCGCCGAAAGCCACTAACTCTCCCAGCCAACCCATGCCCACTTGTTGTGCCAGAAAACTCAGAGGTTCTTCAGTATTAGTAATAGAAACTCCAGTACCGCTAAAACCCAAAACCTCAATATAGGTCATCAAAATGAAGAATAAGCCTGCCATCACAGCGCTGCCCATGACAGCCCTGGGGATATTTTTTAAGGGTTTTTTCGCTTCGTCGCCCAGAGATGTAGCACTTTCAAAACCAGAGAAACCAAACATTACTAAGACAAGCCCCGTCGCTATGTTCCCCGGAGTTACGCCTTCCAAAGTCAGTTGCGACATATCTAAGGCAAAACCTTTGTGCGCCCAGATGATAATTCCTAAAAGTGCGATCGCCGCCACCGATGCTCCTTCCAGCCACAGCATCGCCATAGCTGAAAGCTGGATATCTTTGTAACCTGCATACCAAGCAACGCCAGCCCCGATCGATAACAGCGTAATCGGTGAGGGATGGATGCCTAAATGACCGATGAAAATACCCGTAAAGTTGGCAAAACCGCACAAAACGGCCATCGCAGTAAATAGATAAGCCAGTACCAAACTCCAGCCGCAAATTACGCCTGCAGTCGGGCCTAGTCCTTTAACAATATAAGAATAAAGAGAACCTGCAGAAGCCGATCGACTCGCAAATTGGTTGATATTAATGCTGACAAATACTAGACCGATCAAGCCGATCGCAAAACTCAGCCAAGCCCCGTTACCTGAAAGAGCGACAATTAACCCTATATTAGAGGCTGGTATCGTTGTAGGTGCAATGACGGCAAAGGATTGAGCTAAAACCTCCCCGAAGGAGAGACAGTCCGGCTTTAAGCCGTGGGGACTGTGATTTTTTGGCGTTTTCTTAGTCATTTATCTTCTCTCTTTTTGTCGATCGACTTTTGGCGATCGGCTTAAACTTGTCGGTGCTGCTTCAGTATCGGACCCTGCGTTAGAAGCTTAAGTATCACCTTAAGGCTCTTCAGGGGTAGAATCAAATGTTGTTTTTTATCAAATTAATAAATACAAGTGATGCAGTGCCGCGGCCAAAGACCTGTGGGAAGACCAGACGTATCTGTCGCCACCAGCTCCAACCCTTGACCTTAAAAGGAAAATTGAAATAGCGGCTGCCAACCGTGCTTTATTGGCAATTCCAACCTGTACAAGATAGTGGACAAGTTCAGGTCAAAGCTTAGCCGCAATAGATTTTAGTCTCAAAAAATAACTGTATTTAGTAAAAGGTTACTCAGCATGGCCGGAATGACACTTGACCAACTGCGAGTTTTTCTAGCTGTCGCGGAACACCTACACTTCAGCCGCGCAGCGGAGGAACTTTACATCACCCAACCTGCTGTCAGCGCGACAATCCAAAGCTTAGAGGCGCAATACGGAGTAAAACTATTTCACCGCATCGGCCGCCGCATCGAAATCACAGATGCTGGGAAGTTGCTGCAAGTTGAAACTCAGAAAATTCTCGACCAAGTTGCTTTGACTGAGAGAGGTTTGCGGGAGTTGAACGACTTGCAGCGAGGCGAATTAAACTTGGGTTGCAGTCTGACCATTGGCAATTATTGGTTGCCTGACAAACTTAGCAAGTTTAAACAGCAATATCCTGGTATTTCCGTGAATTGTACTCTGGCAAATGCCGAAGAAATTTGTGCGGGGACGGCGACGGGAACATTTGATTTAGGTTTAGTGACGGGAGACATCAAAGCTTCGCTTAAGAACACTCTGGAGGAAGAAGTTGTAGGCAGCGAACGCTTGCTGATTGTAGTTGGCCAATCTCACCCTTGGTTTGAACGGGCAGAGGTGAGTTTAACGGAAATTGCGAAAACGGATTGGGTGATGCGAGAAGCTGGTTCTGGAGTGCAGCAAATGTTGGAACAAGCTTTGCAAAGTTGGGGCATTAATCCCCATGAATTAAATGTAACTTTAGTTTTGAATAGCAGCGAAATGGTAAAAGCAGTAGTGGAAAGTGGCACAGGTGCAGCGGCTATTCCTGAATTGATGGTAAAAAAAGAAGTGCAGCTATCTACACTGCGAGCGATTAAAATTATAGATAGCCAACCAAGCTCTAATGTATCTTTTGAAATAATTAAACCTGTTTTAAAACTGAAGCACCGACAGCGTTTTCAAACTAGAATTACTAAAGCTTTTGAACAGATATTAACTTAAGGTGCTGGTAATTGGTAATTCAGGACTGCCGCACGAATACTCACTAAAGCAGGTTTTTTACCCACATAAGAAGCTAAACTCCCTGTATTTGTGTAAAGAAACCCGGTTTCTGGCGACCCCTGCATCCAGGATTATAATTATCTTTCAACCAATTTCCTTAAGTCCAATAAATTTTTACCCCCATCACCAGTAATCAGCGGCAATTTCCCATCCCATTTTTCTATAGCCTGCCTTTCCAAAAGTTCTGGAGTCAAATTGTCCCGCAGCAACCTTTGCACCTCGGCTTCTCCCTTGGCTAAATTCACCTTCGCCTCGGCCTGTTTTACTGCCTTTAACGCTAAAAACTCCCCTGTTTTTGCCTCCTGTTCGGCAATTTGTTTCGCCTCCACTGCCTCGCTAAACCGCTCAGAAAAGTGAACGTGTACTAAAGAAATATCATCAACTGCAATGTGATACGTAACCAGCCTCAAGGTCAAAGAATCATCAACGGCGGCTTTAACTTCTCCCCGTTTAGTAATAATCTCTTCAGCCGTGTATTTAGCCATAACTGCTTTTAATACTTCTTCAACAGCCGGCTCTATAATGCGATCGACGACTTCTTTTTCGTCACCTATTTGTTGAAAAATAGCATTTGCTTCTTCTGGGATAATATGCCAATTGAGTGCTACATCTGTGAAAACATCTTGTAAATCTTTTGAGGAAGCTTCAGCGGAACTTTCCTGTTTTTGTACCCTGACTGTCAACTTTTTTACAGTATAAACTGTGGGGAATATTGCGTGGATTCCTTCTCCGAGTACCTGTTCTTGAACTTTCCCAAACTGCATCAGTACGCCCCGTTCTCCAGCGTTGACAATGACAAAAAATTTGGACAAAATAGCTAGGAAAACTATCAGTAGAGCTAGTTGAACAGCTAGGTAAAATTCCTTATTTTTTTTATTGCTTGATTTGAGTGAGTCAACGTTACTTCTGGATTCTTCTATCATATCCCACCCCGACAATCGCACTTAATTATAGGATCCACCTTGACTTAATAGATATTTTATTTTCCTGCCACCAACAACTGTTCAAAATCCGCTGCTGCCAAAGGAGGACTGAACAAATATCCTTGCATTATATCGCACTTATGGCGCCATAAAAAATCTTTTTCTGCTTCTGTTTCAACTCCTTCAGCAATTACCTCAAGACATAGACTGTGCGCCATTTCAATAATAGCTTTCACAATCGCTGCATTGGTGCAACCATCAGTGATATTGCTGATAAAACAGCGGTCTATTTTTAAAGTATCGAAAGGGTATTGCGTCAGATAGCTTAAAGAAGAATACCCAGTTCCGAAATCGTCAAGAGATATACAAACTCCCAAATTTTTCAAATGTTGCAAAGTTGCGATCGCGCTTTCGGCATCTTCTACCATCAAACTTTCTGTCAGCTCTAATTCCAAACTGCTCGCTTCCAAACCAGTTTCTGCTAAAATTTGGGCAACTCTGCTGCTGAGATCCGGTTGGTGAAATTGGCGCGGCGACAGATTTACCGCTATTCGGAGCGGAAAACCCGCATTTTGCCAAACTTGCATTTGCCTGCAAGCTGTCTGCAACACCCACTCGCCTAACTGTACAATGAAGCCAGTTTCTTCGGCATGGGGAATAAATTCTGCGGGCGAAATCAGCCCTTTTTCTGGATGTACCCAGCGCACTAAAGCTTCTGCGCTCATAATCTTACCTGTCTGGACATTGACTTGCGGCTGATAGTAAACTTGGAATTCTTCTCGTTCCAGTGCGTTGCACAAACTGGTTTTTATGTGTTCTAATTTGTCGGCAGTATTTTCGATAAATTCGCTGCCTTGCCCTCGCAAAATATTGTACTGTTCGGCGACAGCTTCTTGTTTTTTCAAGCGACTCGATATCGCGCCCACAAGTTCCGCTTTACTAAAAGGTTTAGTCAGGTAATCATCTGCTCCCAATTCCATACCTTGACGCATTTCAGAGCGATCGGCTTTACCGGTCAGAAAAACAAAAGGTACTGTAGCAGTAACAGGATTCGATCGCAAGGCCACCAGCACCCCATAGCCGTCAAGTTCTGGCATCATCACGTCGCAAATAATCACATCGGGAAGATTTGATACCGCCGCATATAAACCTTTTGCTCCATTTTCTGCACCCGTCACGTCGAAACCTTCAGCTTTGAGGAGTTTGAGAATATTCTCCCGAATTACTTGCTCGTCCTCAATCACTAGAATCTTTTTCATACGTCATTCCCTGAAAGCGACATAATTGATAGGCGTTACTGAACGCGATAAGCGTGGCAATAACTGAGAACGTACAGCTCGATCGGCCCAACAGCCGAATATTTTCCGATACAAATAGCAAACGCCTGAAAACACTAATTTTTCAAGCACAACTAGATTAATGTTTCTCTGTTTAGTCAGTGCCGTCCGTATTATTACGAGGTTAATTAATAATCTCTCAATTAATTCTAGGCGATCGATAGTTAGCAGCGCCTTAAATAACTGCTAAACTAATTGTGCCACCTGAACGATTGTCTGCAAACAATCTCAGCCTATTTATACCAGTTGCCAAAAACCATGCAACTGCAAGCAAGTTCCAAACCCTTGCGGAGTCAGTCTTCCCCATTCTTCAATGTAAAATCTCAACTTTTAAATCTCAAATGGTATTACCTACTGGATTCCCTGAACCCGCACAGATTGGGGTCATAGAAGTTAAGCAATATCCTCACTACCGCGCTGTCACCTACACCCATGCGGGCGATTTGCGACAAGCAACTGGCATCGCCTTCAATCCCTTATTTCAACACATCAGCAACAACCAAATTGCGATGACAACGCCAGTAGAAGCGCGCTACACGGAAAATTCCGGGCAAATCGATGCAGTTCCCCAAGCAGAAGTTTCGTTCCTCTATCCCGAACCAAATATCGCCCCCAGCAGCGTTAACTCCGCTGTAGAAGTCACAGATACTTCTCCGATGACAGTTGTCAGCATCGGCGTGCGCGGGGCCTACACTTGGGAAAGCTACGAAAATAACCTCCAGAAACTCAAAGATTGGCTTCAAGAACATCCTGAATACGAAATAGTCGGGCCGCCGCGCCGCTTTTTTTATAATTCCCCGATGACGCCGGAAGCAACTAAAATCAGCGAGGTACAAATTCCGATCAAGTGCCGCTGACGTGAACAACTAACTCGCGAATGTGGCCCCGCTGGCGGTGTTCCCACAGGTAAATTCCCTGCCAAGTTCCTAACAGCAACCTGCCGCGATCGATCGGGATTTGTTCGGAAGTGTGAGTCAGCGCAGTGCGAATGTGTGCCGGCATATCGTCTGGGCCTTCCGCATCGTGAATGTAGCGATCGCCCTCCGGTACCAGTTTAGCCAAAAAGTTAGCCAAATCCTTAAGTACATCCGGGTCAGCATTTTCTTGAATCACCAAACTAGCAGAAGTATGGCGCAAAAATAAACTACAAAGTCCCGTTTTAATACCTGAATTCGCCACCACATCTTCTATCTTAGGAGTGATTTTGCACAGAGATTTCCCTGTAGTTTGAATCTTGAGTATCTGTTGATAGTGATTCATTCGATTTTAGCTTTTAGATTTTGGATGAGACTGATGTAAAAGTCTTCTGTCGGCGGAGGTAGACTTTGTTTGTGTAAGATCGATTTCTAATCGCACTTATGAAAAATAGTCTACAACAGCTTGGGCGATCGCCTCCGTACCATTTTTATCCAATTTATCCGACAAACAGGGCGGATGCAGCGGTTGTCGCAAAAACTCCCAATCCCCCTCAAAAAACTCCGTCGCCGTCAAAATTTGATGTTCCGCATAATTTTGAATCCCTTCCAGCAACACCGCAGCTTCTGCAAAACCTTCTCTCATTATAGAAACAACAGGTATTTCCAAGCGCAAAGCTTCCGCAAAAGTGCTGTATCCCGGTTTAGAAACTAAGCGCCCGCAAACAGGCATAATATCAACCGGACGCGGTAAAATCGGGAAAAATTGTGCAAGCTCCTGATTTTTGACATAAATCAAATTCGGCAAATCGGGAGCTCCCGCATCAAACGTAATAAATTGCCACTCGCTAAATTGCTGTAAATTTTGATAAGGAATTTCTTCTAAACCCAGTCCGCCGAAAGTCAACAATACAGTTTTTTCCAGCGGTGTTTCGATGCCAAATACTTCCCGAATTTTTTCGTTACTGTAGCGAGGATTGCCGCCAGTCAAGCCCACATCTTGAATATTGGGGAAAGCTGCCATCGGTTCGTGCAAAGGAAGACGAAAAAGCCGATCGCACATTCCGAAACATTCACCAATCCAATCTGCCATTTCTACAAATTCCCCGCCCCAATCGCGATAGATAAAATCCCACCCAAAATTGCTCATCATCCAGCAAGGAACCCCAGCCGAGGCCGCCATTCGCGTTGCCAAAGGAGGAATGTCTGCCAGCACCAAACCCACCCGATTTTGATTGATAAAATTAACTTCGCTTGCAATTAGGGAATTTTGCTTTTTCCGAATTTCCCGTAATTTTTCCAGCGTTGCGTCTTTATCCATATTCAAACTGTCAGCTTGCACGACACCCACATCAAAAGCGCGGGGACGGTGAATAAAGTCGCCACCAATATAACATTCTAGCAGCCAGCGAGGTGCTGTTGTTGTGATAATTAGTAAGATATCTGGATTTAATTCTTGAATTTTTGCAGCTACGGACGCAACTCGGACAGCGTGGCCGAATCCGTGATTGGTGATGGCAATATATAATGTTGGTCGAGACATTGATAATGGGGAATGGGGAATTGGGAATTGGGAATTGGGAATTGGGCATCGGGGATCGGGAATTGCGGTAGAGATTGGAAGGCAACAATGGCAAGCTTCAAGCGACGCTCCACCAACAATGACACCATTAATAACTAATGACTAATGACTAAGCAGTTGTGTATTTAAATTGTATATTCCTGGCGTTCCTCTGAGCAACTTCCCAGATTTTTTTTCTTATTGACTATAATAAAATTAGTTTTTAATGATGAACGGCACTCCTCTATTTATGAATAAATTAAAACTCAAATTTTTCGTCATAACTTAATTATAATTGTACAGGGATCAAATATGCAAGAACTCATCAATCGGACGCGCCCTTAGACCAAACAGGCAATTGATTAATCTTGTCCAGCGTTATATCTACATACTTTTTACCGTCCGCCGCCAGATTTTCCCCAAAATATCCCTCATCCCCGTCGTGCTTGTGAGGGCCACTCAAAGCTTCTGCATAGCGGCCTTGCAAACGAGCTTGATTGAAAGGAGAAGTCGCGTACCAGTACCAGCGACTCGGAAAAACTATGCCGCCAATATCCTCAATTGAATCGCGAGTGCCGCGAAAGTGAAAAATGCGATCGGCTTCTGCAAAACCATTTTCTCCCGAAAACACGCCCCCAACCGAAACAACTGTAATTTCTGCCTTCAGCCATTCTTTAAGATAGCGAGTAGCACCCAAAGCAACTTGTGCGCCGCCGCTAGTGCCAATTAAAATAACTTTCAAAGGTTTTTGACGATTAACTGAAATGGGAGATTGAGCATTCATGCGATCGATAATTGCATTAGCAATTCCCTGATTGTATGCAAAGCCGTAGCGATAATCTAGAGAAATTGCAAACCTCCAAAGATTGCGAATTTTGATGAATATATCCCCCGCAATTGGCCCTTTTTGTGCCTGTTCTGCAAACCGCCAAAAAGGAGCTAGCCAGCGCTCTCCTCCTAAACTTTTGTTAGAAGCTGAATAAGGAAAAACATCGCCCACTGCTACGCACTGCGGGTGACTTTTAACTAAACCCTTGAGAAAAAACTCTTCACCAGGGGTTAATTCGTCCCCCGAAAAATCGCCAACTCCCGGTAAAAAGATGATATAACAATTGAGCTGCGAAGACTTGCGCGCTTCTAGATTGCCCTTGTTTGAGGGCAATATCTCCGGCGGATTTTTCTTGATCCCCAAAGTTTCTGCACTTTGATTCAGCCACCATATAACAGTCCCCACCGGGGAAAGAATGCCCCAAATTATCAGGATTACACCTGCGATGAGCAACAAATTTAAACTTCCCCCGCGCAACCATGCAAGTATCCGTAAAATCAATCTTAGCATTTAATAAAATCTGGTAGAATGCCAATTAATTACTTAATTACCTAGAAATAGTTCGGTGATTCTGCTGTATTAGAGCTTATTTTGTAAAAGTTGTCAACTATCTTGAGGAGCAGGAGTTCAACGTGAAGGGAGAAGATTCAATTGCAGGTTTGGGCGCAACGCTTTGGAACGCACTTTCTTTGAACGGCAATTTTTACGAAAAAACTCCCTACACTGGCAGAACTAAGCGCATAGCTTTAACAATTGTAATTTTAGCAGCGCTGTCCCGCGTGCTGGGCAGTGCCGTCATCTTGTTAATCAACCGAACTGAGCTATCAGTGTTATTTTTAACACTTTGGATAGATGGTTTGGCAGTTGCGGGGGGTTATTATTTTTGGACTTTTACTATCTTTAAAATCGGGGAGTGGCTGAAACCGGGTCACGTAGCTTATAGGGAGTTGTTGGTTCCGATCGGCTTTGCTTACGCGCCCCAAGTGCTGAATTTTTTAACCTTAATTCCCTTGCTGGGAGAAGGAATAGAGCGGATATTAGCTGTCTGGAGTTTGCTAGCTGTAATTGTGGCGGTTCGCCAAGGTTTGGATATTCAAACTCGCTGGGCGGTGTTAATTTGTTTTGTGGGTTGGCCGTTGATCCAAATTGCGATCGGCTTTGTGGAAGTAATTAAACAGTTGCTTTCACGATGGCTTTAATTCATCAATACGGCAGCAGTATTGTAAACTCGCTGCCCTCTCCATGTTCCGACTTGCAAATTAACTTTCCTCCATGCTGTTCTACCACGATTTGATAACTGATAGACAATCCCAAACCAGTCCCCTTACCTATCGGTTTAGTAGTAAAAAACGGATCGAATATTTTACCGAGCACCTCCGAATTCATCCCCACACCATTATCAGCAATGCGAATCGCTACTTGATTGCCTTCCGCGACTTCAGTGCAAATCTGAATTGTCGGAGTCTGTTTCCAGTCAACTTCACTCCCTCTTTCGTGACAAAAAGCATCAATCGCATTGGTCAGGACATTCATAAATACCTGATTAACTTCTCCCGGATAGCAGTTCACTAAAGGCAAATTGCCGTACTCTTTTATCACTTGAATATCAATTAATTTGTGATCCAAAATCATCAACGTGCTGTCGATACCTTCGTGAAGATTAACCCATTTTCTATCAGATTCATCTAACCGAGAAAAGTTTCGCAGCGACAGCACAATATCGCGAACCCTCGCAGCACCCACCCTCATTGAATCTATCATTTTAGTGAAATCATTCATTAAAAAATCTAAATCTATTTGCTGTATTTCATTTACTATTTCTGGTACGGGATTTGGGTAATTATTTTGGTATAAACGTAGGAGATTTAGTAAGTTTTCAGCGTATTCATTGGTGTAATATAAATTTCCATAAATAAAGTTAATCGGGTTATTAATTTCGTGAGCAATTCCACCGACCACTTGACCTAAACTGGACATTTTTTCACTTTGAATTAGCTGCACTTGAGTGTGGCGAAGTTCTTCCAGTGCAGTATGCAAATTCTCAGTTCTTTGGGCTACTCGCGTTTCCAGAATAGTATAAAAACGAGCATTTTCTAGAGAAATAGCTGCTTGTGCACACAGGATTCCCAAAATTTCTACCCTGTCGCTAGTAAAAGCACCTTTTGTTAAATTATTTTCTAAATAAAAAATTCCCGTAAGGTTGCCTTGATGGATAATTGGCAATACCAGGATAGATAGGGGTTGAGTGGCGGCAATATAAGGGTCAAATTGGAATTGCTCGGATCGGGTAGCATCATCTAAAACTAAGTATTTTTGGGTTCTTTCTACATAGTTAATCAATGAAATTGGGAGCATCTCGGATTCGGCAATCGGGAGAGATTGTAACAGGGTTACATCATTAAACTGACCTGTAAGTCCAGCTTCTATGAATAATTGATTACCTGTTTTGGCAAGAAATAATACTTTTTGAGCGCCTGCATTTTCCTTTACAAGCTGTACAAGTTTCTCTAGCAAACGGCTGAGGATAATTTCGCTCGAAACAGCTTGAGATGCTTTGACAACAGTTGGTAAATCCAGCATCAAGCTATTGTCAACAGTAGTGGTAGCAGTCATAAGATCAACATTTTTAGATATTGCTCCCTGATTGCGATCGACTAAATAAGGATAACGGGATTCTAAGTATTTAACTTTTGCTATAGTCCCCAGCGGATGTAGGCATAATAAGCTTTTGTCAAATAAGATCGAGCAATTATGTCTTTATCCAAAGATTGATAAAACTCTCCAGCTAACTCATAAGCTAATGCTTCTTCTTGGATGTAACCGTTAGCCGCCGCTCCTTTAATAGCTAAGTCATAATAATCCATGGCTGCAAGTTTATCGCTGAAAAGTCGAGCTTTCTCAGCTTCAACTAACTCGTACTTGTGCTGATAATTCATGGGTGCATGGTAAGCCCACTTTTTCATAATTTGTTGATTAGAGTTAACAATAGCTAGGTATGCTTCTTGATTTTCACTGTCAGGATAGTGAGCGAGGAGAGCGAGCGAATAGTAGAAATTGTGTACCCCAACAGTGATTAAGCCGATCGCCCCATCTGCATATTCTGCCGCTAATTTACCGCGGGCAACAGCCGCAGCATAATCTTTCAATAAATAAAGCAGCATCAATTTAGCAACATAAGCTGCAAACAGCGACATTCGATTATTTTCTTTCTGCCAACGCGATATCACAGCAGGTTCATCCAACCTGGCGCTAACTAATCGTACTTGCTCTGCTGTTTCGCTTATTAAGCTTGAAGCAATTATTTGCCAAATTTTAGCATAACCTATGGCAAATTCGTGTGTATTTTTTACCAAAAATTCCATATAAATGCTTTGTTTCTCTTTGACATATTCTAGGGGTTCTCCCACCCAAAACAAATTGGTAATATAGTGCTTAGAATTATAAATTGCCCATTCTAAGTCACCACTTTCCAAACCAAAATTCCTTCCTTCGAGAAAGGAAGCAAGTGTATTTTTAGTAGACTCTTTCCAGATTCTTATATGACCATTAAACATTACATAAACCTTAGCTTTCTGTTGGCTAGCATTAAATTGTTCTAGCAGCTTTAAAGCAATTAGTCCAGCGTAGTAGCCAGCTTCGATGTCGCCTTCGGTGCCGCACAGAATCATTCCATAAAGAGTATAGGGAAAAGTAGCTAATGCTGAATGACCGCGATCGATACAAAGATTGACCATAGTCAAGACGAGGGAGGACACAATTTCTGGTTTGGCAATATAAGCAGGAGGATAGAGGGCTGTCAGGATTTCCATAGCTGCCAGTTGATAAGGATCTGTCATAACTGGCAGGTTTTCTAATTCCTCAATTCGCGGCAATTTTGGCACGGCAATGGTTTTGTTATCTAATAGGTTTACTCCCAGCATTTCCAGCACTTCTAGACCTGTTTCAACAGCTTTTAGCATCTGGCTTTGAGCCTGATAAAATAGGATTTTTAGCTGATACACTTTCACTATGTCAAGCTGGTGTTTCGCCGATCGCAAAACCACTTCTGCCAAAACTTCTGCTTGCTCAAAGTTGGTGTTTAAATATTCCGCTTCCAGCGTCTCTACATACAAGCGCAGCGTCATGCTATAGTTGCGCTCCCAGCTATCAGGTGCTAATAACGACATTCCCGCATTCAAATACTTAACAGCGGGTTCGTAAGCATTAGCTGCTTTTGCCTTATGTCCAGCAATTAAATTTAATCCGGCTAATTCATCTTTTTCTGATTGCAGGCTCAGACAATCCATTCCTACATTCAACTGGTTGATAATATCAAAAATTTTCTCTTCTACTTTATCAGATGGCGTATTTTCAAGTAGCAATTTACCTATGCTAAGATGAGTAGCTTTCTTTTCATCCTCAGGAATCAGCGAATATGCAGCTTGCTGGACGCGATCGTGCAAGAAATTATAGCTGATTCGCGAAGAATCGAAAGTTAAATTAGCTCCTGCTTCTCCATCTAAAAATAAAGGAATGAGGTAACTCTCATTCAATGGAAGTATTAACCCCGCTTGCAAAGCATCCCAGAGTTCAGTCGCAGTGACTGACGGAGATTTTGCGTTGACAGTAGAGAGAACATCTAAAGTGAATTTGTCCCCAACACAAGCGGCTAATTTCAAAACTTGTTGTGTAGTCTCTGGCAATTGTTGAATCCGACTGGCTACCAGTTCAACTACACTCTTATCTGTGATGCCAATAGCGTGAATCTCCTCAATGTTCCACTGCCACTCCCCTCTTCTTCCGGGAGACAGCAGCCGGGTAAAATCAAATCTCAAAAGTTTTTCTTGATAAAGAGTGTTGAGCAATTGCGTCAAGAAAAAAGGATTCCCACCAGTCTTATTCCAAATTAACTCCGCTAAAGGTTGAATTCTTTCTGAGTCATTCAATGTCTCAGAAATTAACTCAGTCACCTGGGCTAAAGAAAGAGGTTCCAGCACTAAATTGTTGAGAATACTCCCCGTGGCTTGAAGGCACTCTACTGTTTGCATTAAAGGATGTGTAGAGCTAACTTCATGGTCTCGATAGGCTCCAATTAATAGTAAATATTTGCTATCGGGGTCAGTCGCTAGCAATTCCATTAATTTCAAGGTCGCTGAATCTGACCACTGCAAGTCATCGATAAATATGACTAATGGATGCTCTTTTTGCGCGAATACGTGGATAAATTCTTTGAATAGCCTGTTAAAGCGGTTTTGTGCTTCTGTGGGGGCAAGTTCCGCAACGGCAGGCTGTTTGCCAATTACCAATTCTAGTTCGGGAATCACGTCAATAATTACTTGTCCGGCATCGCCTAGTGCGGCTAAAAGTTGATGTTGCCAATCTTGTAATTTTTCGTTATTTTCCGCAAGTAACTGCTGGATCAAAGATTGAAAAGCTTGAATTAAAGATGCGTAAGGTATATTCCGCTTGAATTGGTCAAATTTACCTGAAATAAAATAGCCCCGCTGTCTGGTGATGGGTTTTTGAATTTCGCTGACTACGGCCGATTTGCCTATACCTGAATAACCAGAAACTAGGATCAGTTCAATTTGGGAAGGGGAAGAAATTTCCTCACAAGGATTAGCTACACGTTCAAATGCTGCCAATAGTTCGCTGACTTGTGTTTCCCGTCCGTACAATTTTTGAGGAATCAACAACTGACTCAATATATCTAAGTTTCCCGGCGTAAAATCGACTATCTTGCCTGTAGTTTCTAACTGATGTAAACAAATTTCTAAATCGGCTAACAATCCGCCTGCTGTTTGATATCTACTTTCGGCATTTTTTGCCATCAATTTCATCAAAATTTGTGAAAGGGGTGGTGGAATGTCTGAATTAATTTGATGCGGTAAAATTGCTTGAGAAGCTATGTGACTGTAAACTATCTCTAACGGGTCGTTGCTCATAAATGGCAACTGACCTGTCAGCATTTCATATAAAGTGATTCCGAGAGAATAAAAGTCTGTGCG
This sequence comes from Microcoleus sp. Pol12B3, assembly GCF_036701355.1. Lineage (NCBI taxonomy): Bacteria > Bacillati > Cyanobacteriota > Cyanophyceae > Oscillatoriales > Microcoleaceae > Microcoleus > Microcoleus sp. Pol12B3. Next base: position 46,588 of record NZ_JAUBQS010000019.1, on the reverse strand, counting down.
GTAGTCGAGGGTGCGGTTCATTCTCCCGGTTTGTTCGGGAGACATATAAGCAAAAGTACCGACTAGCGAGTTAGTATTATTAATTTGGGGGTTTTCTTTAGACAATCGCGAAGCAATCCCGAAATCGGTCAGTTTAATAATTCCTGTTTGGCTGTTGATGATGATATTGCTAGGCTTAATGTCTTTATGAATAATTTTTTGAAGGTGCAGATATTCTAAGGTTTTTATGAGTTGAATACCAAACCTCAAACAGGTGATGACTTCGAGCTTTTGTCGGGACATCAGGCGATCGAGAGATTCGCCATTAAAGTCTTCTAAAAGCAAGCCGAGACGGTTGTCAAAGGTTTCTAGGCTAATTACTTTAACTAGGCCCGGATGGTCTAAATGTTGGCGAATGCGATACTCGTGCTTGATCCGGGTAATTGCATCGAGGGTGGGATATTCAGCTTTCAGGATTTTGAGTACAGTTGTCTCCTGCTGGGTGGGGATTTTTCCTCGATAAATAATTGTTTCGATACCTTCGTGGAGAGTAGAGTGGATTTGGTATTGCGAGAGAAATTGCATCGAGTTCTGCTCAGAGTTGAAAATATATCTGATTCGAGTCGCTGTTGGCTGTTGACTGTTGGCTGTTGGCTGTTGCCTGACCACCCTCAACCGTCAAAAGTCTTGACATTAAAACTTTTATATGCTTAATTAAACCACGTACTTAAGTAAAAAAAATCAAGCTTTATTTACTCGTACAAGAATCTATTTATAGATAAAATGATAGTATTCATGGAATCAAGCCATTTTGCTACTATTATTCTCAATTAATATCCGAACGACAGCGGACGGCAACCACACCCCTACTATTCGGCTCTCCCCACTGTCCCTCCCCCTTTAGCAAGATACATTGTTAGAGAAGGAAATACACAAAAATTTACATCTATAATTTGTGTAGTGTTCCAAATCGCTCCTCACCAGCAGCGATACAGCCCTCGCCCAGACAGTAGGATAGAAAAAATATGTTTGAACGCTTTACAGAACAAGCCATTAAAGCAATCATGCTAGCCCAAGAGGAAGCGCGGCGCCTCGGTCACAATTTTGTAGGCACCGAGCAAATTCTTCTGGGACTCGTCGGCGAAGGCACTGGCATCGCTGCAAAAGTATTACTGGATATGGGCCTCAATTTGAAAGAGGCACGCAATGAAATCGAAAATATCATCGGTAGAGGTTCCGGGTTCCTCCCGCCGGAAATACCTTTTACGCCCCGCGTCAAGCGCATTTTTGAGACGGCGCTGAACGAAGCGCGGCAGTTAGGCCACAATTACATCGGCACCGAGCACATCCTGCTGGGGCTGATTCAGGACGATGAAGGGGTGGCGGCGAAGGTGCTGCAAAACTTGGGAATCGATCGCCAAAGAGTCCGCACCCAGGTAATTCGTGCCGTGGGAGAAGTCGCGGCGGTACCCGGAGGTAGGGGAGAGAGTGGCGATCGCAAAATCCCGACTTTAGAAGAATTTGGCACAAACTTGACCAAGTTAGCCGCAGCAGGCAAACTTGACCCCGTAGTGGGCCGCGAAAATGAAATCGAGCGCGTGATCCAAGTGCTCGGCCGCCGCACGAAGAACAATCCAGTGTTAGTAGGCGAACCGGGAGTCGGCAAAACAGCCCTCGCCGAAGGTCTAGCCCAGCGGATTGTTAATAGAAACGTCCCGGAAATTTTAGAAGACAAACAAGTAATCAGTCTCGATATGGGTTCGCTGATTGCTGGTACAAAGTTCCGAGGCGAATTTGAAGAACGGCTGACGAAAATCATGGCCGAAATTCGCGCTGCCGGCAACATCATTCTGGTAATTGATGAAATTCACACCTTAGTCGGTGCAGGCGCAATTCAAGGCAGCATGGACGCCTCCAATATGCTCAAACCCGCCCTTGCTAGAGGCGAATTGCAGTGTGTCGGCGCCACTACCTTGGACGAATATCGTAAGCACATCGAGCGCGACGCTGCCTTAGAACGGCGCTTCCAACCGATCAAAGTCGGTGAACCGAGCGTGGCTGAAACAATAGAAATATTGTACGGGTTGCGATCGGCTTACGAACAGCATCACAGACTGACCATTTCCGACGCAGCTTTAGAAGCAGCGGCTACACTGTCAGACAGATATATTAATGATCGGTTTTTGCCAGACAAGGCGATCGACTTAATTGACGAAGCAGGTTCCCGCGTCCGCGTGATGAATTCACAAACCCCCCCCGAAGTTAAAGAGCTCAAAAAGCAACTGCCGGCAGTAACAAAAGAAAAAGATGCAGCAGTGCGCGAGCAAGACTTCGACAAAGCTGGAAAATTGCGCGATCGCGAATTAGAAATTGAAGCCGAAATCGCCGAAGCTACGATCAACAAAAGCCAACTCAAAACTTCTCCCATCGTCACCGAAGAAGACATCGCCCACATCGTGGCTAATTGGACGGGAGTACCAGTCAGCAAGCTGACAGAATCCGAATCGGAATTGCTGCTGCACATGGAAGACACCCTGCACCAGCGCTTGATCGGTCAAGAAGAAGCTGTCACCGCAGTTTCTCGGGCCATCCGCCGCGCGCGGGTAGGCTTGAAAAATCCTAATCGCCCGATCGCCAGTTTCATCTTTTCCGGCCCCACAGGCGTCGGCAAAACGGAACTTACAAAAGCCCTAGCAACATATTTCTTCGGTTCCGAAGAAGCCATGATTCGGTTAGATATGTCCGAATTCATGGAACGCCACACGGTTTCCAAACTCATCGGTTCGCCTCCCGGTTACGTCGGCTACGATGAAGGCGGCCAACTAACAGAAGCAGTCCGGCGCCGTCCTTACACGGTCATCTTGTTCGACGAAATCGAAAAAGCTCACCCGGATGTCTTCAACATGATGCTGCAAATCTTGGAAGACGGCCGCTTGACTGATGCTAAAGGTCGGACAGTAGACTTTAAGAATACGCTGCTGATCATGACCTCAAACATCGGTTCGCGAGTGATTGAAAAAGGTGGCGGCGGTCTCGGTTTCGAGTTTGCTGAAAGTGCCGCAGACGGGCAGTACAACCGCGTTCGCAGCCTGGTAAACGAAGAACTGAAACAGTTTTTCCGTCCAGAATTTATCAACCGCTTGGATGAGATTATCGTCTTCCGCCAGTTGAACAGGGAAGAAGTCAAGCAGATTGCGGACATTATGTTGCAGCAAGTCTTCAGCCGCTTAACCGAACAGGGTATTACTTTGTCGGTGACAGATCGGTTCAAGGACTTGTTAGTTACAGAAGGCTACAATCCCAGCTACGGTGCTCGACCTTTGCGCCGCGCAATCATGCGTTTGTTGGAAGATGTACTGGCTGAGGAAATGCTGTCTGGGAAGTTGAAAGACGGCCAAAAGGCGATCGTTGATGTGGATGAAAACGGTCAGGTTAAGGTAGTGCCTGATGGTCCATCTGAGCCGAAATTGCCAGAATTCGCATTAAGCCATTAATGCACTCTACCAACGGATAAATACTGTTGATTGAAAACCCGGTTTCTCCGAGAAACCGGGTTTTTAATTAAATGAAACCAGTTTAAGAAAATCAACTTTAGGCAATATCCAAATCCTTATATAATAAGTCATTCCCAATTCTAAAATCTAATATCTAAAAGCTAAAATGGTATGAGTTCTGCCTCTTTTATCCCAACACATTATCTACAGCAATTTCTACATCTGGAAAAGCTAGAATAGATAAAGTCTGACCTCGCTGGAATCTTTGAATATTTTGGTATTCCGATGGAGAAGGTTCGCGATAAACTACTACACATTGCTCGTTAATATCTACCAGCCAAACTTCTACAATATTGTCTTCGGCATAAAGAGGAATTTTGATATTTCTGTCAGTTTCAGCGGTTGCATCCGCTACTTCCACAATTAGTAAAATATCCTCAGACTGAGGATGTCCCGATTCGTAAAAATCATCGCGCCGCCGCAGTAAAGAAATATCCGGTTCAGGTTCCGAGTGATCGTCCAATTCTACCGGATCTTGAACTCCAATGGTTACTCTCGATAATAAGCGGATATAGAATAACTCTGTCAGACGCTTGACATGAGATGTATGCCTTCTACCGACGGCGGCCATTTGAACAATTTTTCCTCGAATTAATTCAACTTTATCATCTTTGGTCAAGATGCCAGCTTCAATCATCTGATGATATTCTTTTACTGTAAATAACCGCTTGATTAACTGAGTTGTGATCATTGGTTATGCCGGGAATATAAGAGTTTTTGTCTGCGTTCACAGGTCTAATAATGTGATTATACTACATCGAACAGTAGTGCTTCACTAGGGCAGGCATTGCCCGCCTTACAATCGCTGAATCTAATCCCAGGATTGTAATTGCACAACCCAATGGTGCACGAAAGCAGAAATGCGATCGCGCCGCGTTTCAAAAGTAGCAGCAATCCAGATAAACACAATCCCAAAAGCCAAACCAATCGCCCATTTAATCAGCGGATAATCGAATATCAGAACCACCAACTGATAGAAAACATTGATTAAAAAAATTCCCGTTCCCACAAACAAAAACGCCCGAACTCGCAGCGCCAAACCCGCTGCAATAGCCGCCAAACTAAAAGCCCCCGCAACTAAACCGTGGTTTTGCTGAGTCAAAAGAGGCATCCCGCAAATCAGCGCAGTTGCGAGCATTCGCAGATTGTGGCGCAGCGGTTTTTCTGCTGGTAATTTGAGAGTGCGATCGAACTGAGTAATGTAAAGTAAAGAAAATCCTAAAGGAGTAACATAAAACTCTGGCTTAGTCAATCCTATTTCCCCAAACCATCGCAGCAATATCCAGTCAATTATCGCCACACTCACATAGGTAAAACGGACTTCCTGCCTTTCCCAAGCCAGGAAAACATAGAACGCGGCAGCTATCAGCAAGCTAATCGGATAAAACTTAGCCGGACTTTCCAAAATAGTAACTATTGGAATCAGCGAAGCAATTACCTGCCAAGGTTTTTTTGACCAACCCCAGTTGTCCCAAGGCAAAATGTAAATGAAATAAGCTAATAGAGAAGCGAGGGCAACTTTCCAAGGCCCCAGCGGCCCGGAAATATACTTAACTAAAGGTGTATTGATCCAGTAAAGCCGGATGCCAAAGGCTTCGAGCCAGCCCAAGTAAATCCAAATTTCTGCCCATTGGCGATCGAGATTATTTCGCCCTTGCAAGAAAGCATATTGAACTAATAAAGCACCAGTGACTAATCCTAAACTTAAGCCGGACTTAATATCATCGGCAGAAGCCCAAATCAGCAGCAAACTGCTCAAAACCCAATGCAGGTGAGCAAATATTTTTAACTCTGCATTAGTTAAATGTAAATAATTGCTGAGCCAAGGAGATAAAATGCGATAGATATATGTTAAAGTTGTGCCGAGAGTTGCCAGGACAATTAAGCCATCGCCAAAAGCTCCTCCCGGTGTTTGAAAAAGTTGATATAGTAGCGATTCGTAAGCCGCAACGGAGAAGCCAATTAATCCCAAATAAACCAAAGGTTTGAATTCTGGCTCCCGCCTACCAATTCCGATCGCAATTAAAGACGCCCCCAACACAGTTAAACCAGTCCAATTCGTCAAAGTGTGCGATCGGAAAGTTAAACCCAATACCCCGTAAACCAAAGGTATAAAATGAATGCCAGGTAAAATTGTTGGATCGGGGTGGCGGCGCCGCCATACATCACCCAATAATTGAGTAAACAATCCGAGAGCGATATTAGCAACTGCCAAATTAATCGTAGTGCGATCGACAAAACTCAAACCCACTGCTGTCAACAACTCCAAACTCCAAGCCAAGGCATAAATTGCCAGAGGGGAAAGTTGGCGTAAATTTCGGAAAATAATCGCAGCCATTATCACCAAAATAGCAGCCAAAACTTCAGTAGAGGGCTGGAAACTTAAGCTACTGCCTGCGTAGAGTTCATAGGAATAAAAAGTAATAGTTGTTAACAGCAAGCTTGCCAGTAAGATTGCCCATCCATCTAAAGCTCGCTCGTAAATTTCACCTAATTGAGAAGGCTCAGGCAAACGGTTGGAAAAACGAACTATTATGCTGCGAAGCAACCACAGACACAAAAGAGCGATCGCCCCGGCAATTCCCCAAAGCCAACCAGACACAAAACCTAATTGATCGATCGCTGCAGCTACGAAACTCAAGCCAAATCCCACTTCAATTACAGCCGCTGGCAATTCGACTAAATAGTAAGTATTAACCAACATTAATCCGGCTGCCAAGCCCAAACCAATTAACCGAAACCCCGGAAAAAGAAAAATTATAAATTGTGCAAATATTAGGGCGATTGTACTAAATGTACTGGCAACTTTTTTGTGAGGACTCTCAGTATATTTAGCAACACCAGTCAATGCCAAAGGAGTTGCCAGCCAGAGCAAACTCCACTGAGGGCGATGAGTGGCAGTACCCGCAATCACATAATTTTGCAACAAGATAAAGCTGAATCCTGCTAATACTAAGCCCAAATACCAGGAACTTTGGGACCAAGCAGGATGCCAGCGGAAAAAGCCAGAATTTTCTCGGAAAGTCGCCGCTTTCATCCAGACAAAAAATACCCACTCAGCAACCATAAAAATCAATAATATTGCCGACCAAATATTGGGTGGCTGGTTGGGCAAAAATAAGTCAATTGCAGAAGCTATCGCGCATAAACCAATAATGTGAGTTATGGTAATTAAAATTGCCGGATTTCCCGGTTGTTCAGCCGCAGAAGCCGACCTCGAAACTCGCCGAGAATTATCTGGAATTACGTATTTCCAAGTAATCCAACCTAGAATTAAAGTAGAGACGAATAAATTGAGCGATCGCCAAAACGGATTGACAAAACTAATAATAGTTAAACCACTCCCCAAACCGAGAGCAAGGTTTTCGCCAAAACTGGCAAGTTGAAACCTTCGTTTGCGGTAGAGCCACTGCGCTGCACTTACCATTAAAATTAAATAAGGCAAAAGCAGAACACCCCAAAAAGCCCAAGGAGTTTCCTGAGAGTTTGTAAGCTGAGCTAAAAATGCCACAACTTGTGTTCTAATCCCTAAAGGAAGCACTCGCCAAAACAGCCAAATACTCTGAAGCCCCACCGCCTCCAGCATTAGCAAATCAAACTCTTGCCAAAATCTCACTAAACGGTTATAAAAAAACCAAACAGCCAATCCGCTAACTGCGATCGCCTGTAGCGGAATGTCGCGAAAACAAACCAGGTACCCCAAACCCAACAAACCCATTCCCGCTAATTGCCAGTTAAAAAAGTTGCTGGGATTTGGCTGGTCGGATATATTATTTTCAATAGTTTCAGATGCGAGGGGGTGCTGCCAATCCAGCCATGCTAAAAGCACGCCACAAATCGCCAAAGCTAAACCCATTTCAGCGATATTTACATCTTTGACAAATATCGCTCGACCCAGTAAAATTCCTAACGAATAAGCTATTAAAGCCGCTTTTTTGTAAGTCAGAAAATCTCTGCTCAAACTGAAAGCAGCGGGGAATGTTTCAGTAGTTACCCCACGTTGGATAGATTGCAATCGTTGTTGCTGAACTTGATAAACTGTAATAGCAGCAGTTCCCACTGTACCCACATAAACCGCAGTAAGGGAAAAGCCGACAAATGCCCACCCCCAGTGCAAATAACTCAATCCCAAGTGATTTAGGGCGATCGAACGAGTGATGTTTTTTCCAGAACAGCTTTGATATTGATCTTTGATAATCCGGGCAGTTATCCAAGTCAAAATAAGTGCCGCTGCGATTGCTACCACCCAATCCCAAGGATACCCCCACAATCCAAAAGTATCCATTGCCCAAAAATTGATCGGCACTAGCAACAGTGTCACTTCTTGCAAAGTTTGAGCAGTCAAGTGCAAATTAACCTGTCTGTTGGCCCAACTGCTAATCGCCCAAAAGGTTAAAGTATAAGCTAATAAAACTCCATATTGTCCGGCGGCCGGAAATCTTTCCCACTGACTGGCAGCTAAGACTCCAGAGGAGACAACTACCATGAACACTCCTAAAAACAACAGCCACACCACGCTAATTTCTGCCATTAGCGAGTGCAAAATTTGAGCGATAAAATTAGGGGTTTGAGTAGTTTCTGTGGGCCTAGCAATGCTTTCTCTGCTGCTAGGTACTGCTTTTTGCGTTGATAAGGCAGGTATTTTTGGCTCGGCAAAAGGATCTCGCGACTCCTCAATTTCAGAAAGGTCTACAGCGGGCTCTGTGAGTGGGCAGACTAAATACTGGCGGCACCATTCCTCAACCTCAGCGGGCGAAAGCAAACCTAGACGCAGCCACGCTTCTAAACCTGTCAACAACTCAGGATGCGACGCTAAGACGCTCAATTCAATTTTGCTCGTTCGATCTTTGGGAGACGACATTGGCTTAAACTTGTACTAAGTACCTTCAAGCTATAGCCTAGATTAATGTCGAGCGAACATGGCAACATTCCGCCATCGAAATTGGCACAATAAGTATTTATAACTAAAGGTCGCTTGCAGCCAGTGTCAACCTATGAAAAAATCCCGCTGATGGGCCTAAACCAGCGTACATCAGCGGTGAAAAACTCTTAATTAGGACACAGTAGCGGTGTCCTTACCGATCGACATATTTCAATAAAGTGTCCACACTAGCATTGTGGTCTATGAAAGAAAACAAATGTTTGAAGAGGAGTTTTCCATCTGCATCCAAAACAAACTGAGCAGGCAAAGGAGCACCTAAAGCCTGACCGACTTGATAAGCCCGAAACACTTTACAGCCTGGATCAGAAAGCAGAGGCATTTTCAAGCCTAAATCTCTAACCACAATTTGGCTTTGGCGATCGTCGGTACTGGCCACCATCAATAATTCTATATTGCGATCGGCAAATTTTTCCCAGTTTTCATTCAAAGCTTTAATGTGAGGAAAACAGAAAGGGCAATATTGCTTTTCAGTAAAAATCCGCGTAAAAGCCAAAATTACCGGCTTATCGCCGCGATAATTCGACAGCCGTACCAATTTTCCATTATTAATATCCGGCAATTCAAAATCTGGCGTCATCTGCCCCAGGTTCAGAACATTAGTCGCCGGAACAGGCAATAAATTTTGGAAAAATCGCTGATTTAACAAGCCGCTAAAATTAGTAGAAGTCAGCATATTTCCTAATTTGGTAATTGCTAATTGCTAATTAAAAATCCAGTTAAATGAATTTCCCTGCGGGTAGGGACACGACCGTGCCGTGTCCCTACACCTATAATGTGCTTAAACTGCAGCAAAGAATACCTTAGACTTGACCGGATCGGGAGTCATAGTCTTGTCACCGGGCTGCCACCCGGCGGGACAAACTTCATCGGGGTGAGACTGGACGTGTTGGATAGCTTGCAGAGTACGGAGAGTTTCATCCACGTTGCGGCCAAAGGCAAGATTGTTAATAGTAGAGTGTTGGATGATGCCTTCTTTGTCGATGATGAACAGACCTCTGAGGGCAACGCCTGCTTCAGGGTCGAGGACGTTGTAGTCTGAACTAATTGTTTTTTTGAGGTCAGCAACTAAGGGATAGTTGAGGTCGCCGACACCGCCTGATTTGCGGTCTGTTTGTATCCAAGCGAGGTGAGAGAATTCGCTGTCAACGGATACGCCGAGGATTTCGGTATCGATTTTCTTGAAGTCCTCGAAGCGATCGCTAAATGCTGTAATCTCAGTCGGGCACACAAAGGTGAAGTCCAAGGGGTAGAAGAACAGGACTACATACTTTTTGCCTTTATAGTCTGACAGTTTAACAGTCTTGAATTCCTGATCCACTACGGCTGTTGCTGCGAAATCGGGTGCAGCTTGACCAACCCGGAGGCATTCACTGGTCATAGATTTTGTTTCCTTTTTTACGAACTGTTACAAATATATCATACTCATAACGACTACAAGTATCTTCTGGATAAATCAAAAAAAATACGCTCTCAATTTTGAGAGCGTATTTTTTTTGATTTAATAATGGCTCAGGCGGGATTTGAACCTGCGACCTTGGGCTTATGAGTCCCCTGCGCTAACCACTGCGCCACTGAGCCAAATCTACTTCACGATTTACTATCGTAGCACGGTAGGGCTAGCTATGTCTTCTTTTCACACAACATTATTTCTCATAACTTCCAGTAAAAGTTATGAGTTTTGATAATCATTCAAAACCCATAACTTCCGACCAGTCGTTACCGAGAAGCGCTGGACGCATCGTCTGGCAGAAAAGCCATTGGGTTGATAGCACCCTGTCCGGCGGGATGAATTTCAAAGTGCAAGTGAGGCCCGGTACTGAAGCCCGTGCTGCCCATTTCGGAAATCTGTTCTCCTTGAGCAACTTTCTGACCCTTTTGCACCAAAATCCGGCTGTTGTGCGCATAGACAGTCTCAGTGCCGTCAGGATGGGTAATTTCCACCAGATACCCGTAGCCGCCGTCGTTCCACTGAGCATAGGTAACCACCCCGTCTGATGCTGCCACAATTGGCGTGCCGATCGGCCCTGCAATATCAATTCCTTTGTGCATCCGTCCCCACCGCCAGCCGTAGCCAGAAGTAAGAACACCCTTCGACGGCCAAATAAACCCGTTAGCCGACTGTTGTTTGCCGTTAGGCAGATAAGTATCAGGGCTCGAAAGCGGAGGCAGTTCTGGAGAAACCATCCGTCCCAAAGACGGGTTGCTTAGGGGATCGTAACCGTCGGCTCCCAAAGGAGCAGTTGCTACCACAGGCCGCTGCCCAGCAGAGGTCGGCGTCAGGTTTATCGGTTGCAGTTCCGCGGCGCGAGAGGGGTCTAAACGCTCTTGCTGCTGCTTCTGAACATGCTCAGACCAGGCTCTCGATGGCGGTCTGCTGATTTCATTCTGCACCGCCTCAGTATAGTCGGGGGTGTAGAGATATGGATTGACACTTGGCATATCCTCAGACGGGTTGACCGATGGCCCGTCAGTTGGAGCTAGGGACACCGCATTGGAGCCGATCGAATTGCGCGAGGCACGATATTCCTCTCGCAGCCTGACCACTTCTGCCCTCAAGCGTTCGGAATAAGGGTTGAGAGCTTCTGCGGTGGGGAGAGCCTCCGAATTCGAGTCTGGTAAAGCGCTAGTTGGATCGGCATTTGAAGCCTGGGCGCTAGTATTTGCCACGAAGCCGATCGGCTGCGGGTATGCTCCCGTAGCGATAGCGGTAGCATTTTCACGGGCTGGTGCAGGCAGGGCACTGGTGTCAACTGCACCTGTAAATGTTGGTTCGCCTTGGAGATCCAGCTTCCGTGGATCGCTAATGGTTTGGGAAACTTGAGTCAGCGGAATGCTATTAATTTGGGGAACCATGGGCGCTGAAATATTGTTCAGACCTTCCAGGTTCTCCAGGGGAGAGACAACAGGCACTGTGGGTGCGGGTGCTGCAACGCCAGCACCGGCTATTTCCGAGGTAGACGAGCTGGGGTTCAAAGATGCGGGAACCGAACTCGCCGCCCAGACAGATGTAGAGTTGGAGGCAGAATAAGATGCTGCAGCCTCCACCCCTGGATTTTTAAACCCAACTTGGGGAATTTTGAGCCGTTGATTGACATTCAGCAAGTTGGGGTTGCCCAGCTTGTTGACGGAGATCAGATCTTTGGGCGATACGCCGTGACCTTTGGCGATCGCATCTACCGTATCTCCCGGACGCACGCTGTATAGAACCTCAGCCGGCGCGGCGGTACTTCCCGCAGGGGGGACTAGCACAGCCGAGGGCACACTTGGTGTTGCCAAAGACTGTTCAATTGACTCGAATGCTCTATCGGGCGATGCTGCTTGACCTTCCCCGGCATTGGGAATTACAGGTGTGGCATTGAGGTCAGGAATAGTTGTCCCAGTTGCATACCCGGGAGAGGTCTGCGTCGGTGCTGACTCGGGTAAAAATGCCCCAGGTGTAGATAAATTTGCTCCCCCCTCAGACCCTAACAGGGTTCGACCCGATTCTGTGGTGCGGTTTTCCTGTTTTTTCAAACTGTCGATCGCCCCGTCTGCATTCGGGATGTCGATCGAACTTTGTTCCGGTACCGCCGTGACCAGCGGGGTCGCTGCGGTTGATGGCAGCGCTGTCATGGCTGCACTATCCAATGGCTCGGAGCCAGTCAGATTTAACTCTTGTTCGGGATTGACCGTCGCTGCGTGCTCTAGCCCAGCCGATGTGCTATAGCCTGCGTTCTGTTGTGGTGTGGCTTCCGTCGCAGTCGGAATTCTGAGCTGTTGGCCAACTTGGAGTATGGTATCGGGTTTGATGTCGTTGGCAGTTGCTAGTGCCGACGGTTCAACTTCATAATCCCGAGAAAGCTCCCAAAGGCTTTGCCCCTGCTGCACCTTAACCGCCACCCGGTCAGAAGGTGATCCGGGCTGTTCGGCCCTGGAACCGTCAACTTGTGCGGAGGTAGCGGGCCCGTTGGCCGAGACTGGCTGTACTTCAGCGGTGGATTCTGATGTCGGTGCGAGTTCAGACGCGCGAGCGCTGTCTCCATTTCTCGGTAGCAGGATGCCAGAAGCACCTACCGATATTGCCAGCCCGATCGTGGCGAGAGAGCGAACTCTGCCTGTGCTGAGCGTTGTCTGTTTGGATGGTTCCGCAGAACCGTCTCTGTCGATTTCACTAGCCTGAACAGGCTTAATTTGGGGATATGTTCGTTTCAAAAAAACGACCTCCTACTGAGAAGCGCTAACTGTCCTTGGAAACACTCAAGGGGATCGCATGACGCTGAGTTTAAATCAACAAGCAAAAATATTCTGATTGTTGACAGCTATCATGCTTAGGCCAGATTACCTTGCTTTTTTAATTTAGACAAGCTCAAACCGTCAGAAATTTTAAAATTCTCGGTCAAACCTGCTGCAATTAACCCCACAAGCCTTACACCGCAATAGCTGGAACGAATACATAAATTCTCCGTTCCGGTAAGGCTCTGAACTCTCACCTATTATCAGACTTTAGGCTAATTTCCGGACAACCTACAACCGTATATTTACTAGATATAGTGTTCAGACCCAAGCTGGTACTCGCTCACGCCCTAAATCGCTAAAATTCTCTGTTTTTGTTGCTGAATCATCTTGGGAGTAATTTGGTGTTGCTGATAACAATCTGTTTTTGAATGAATAAAATATATTAATGTCGGCTATCGAAATTTTCACTCCTTTGATACAAATTTCTTATATTAAAATGGAGACTGGGCAGCCTCGGCCAGCTATTAAATATCTATATATTTATGTGTTGATAATGATTTATCCCAGCTCCCCCAACTGTCGTTTAGCCTCAAATAAACCCACAGCGGCGCTGACGGAGAGGTTCAAACTCCTGACTCCAGGCTGGCTCATCGGAATAAAAAGTGTGGCGTCGCAGGCATCCAAGACGAATTGGGGAATGCCTACAGTTTCCGAGCCAAACATCAGCCAGTCGCTGGGCTGAAATTGGAATTGCGCGTAATTGCATCGCCCGCCAGTGCTGAATCCGATCGATCGTCCCCCGCGCTGCTCCCGATAGGCCTGAAAAGCCGCTAAGTCTTCGTGGCACTGGAGGTTAACGTAGGGCCAGTAATCTAAGCCGGCCCGTTTCAGGTAGCGATCGCTAATTTCAAACCCCAGCGGGCCGACTAAATGCAGTTCCGTGCCTGTGGCAGCGCAAGTGCGGGCGATATTGCCAGTATTTGGGGGGATTTGCGGGTGAATCAAGACAAGTTGGGGCATGAAGCTAATTAAACAGCGAAAAATACAGCTATTGGGAAATTTATAAAACTACCCAAAGGTAGATATACCTTATAGCTTTTATTTATAACCTTTGTCGAGCTCCATTGATTAAATATTCTGATTTGTTTTTGGGAGTCGCTCTGCAACTTTTGACCGAGAGGTTCGGGCTATTTGTATTTGCCGAGTAAGCATAGCCAGGGGGCTAGTGAAAGCCCCCGTTATCATAACGGCCGATACTTCAGGCAACTAACTGGGCGCACAAGTTGTCTTCTAGCTCCCATTCTTGGTGAGCCATCCCCTGAATCCCTTGCAGAATAATACTGCGGGTGTCCGAACCGCCCTCGTGCAGCTTCAACCACTGCTGGGCCGTGTTGCCTTCCCGGAGAATCTTTTTGAGGGGCGAGAGAAAGCAACTAAAGCCGCGTTTTTTGGCTATAGGCCAGACTTCGCGGTAAATTTCCTCAATCCAATCTCGTGCCAGAATAGTTCTGCCGTCTTGCCAGTGGGTAAGTTCGGCATCCAAACTTTGCCGGGATGCAGCAATTTCGTTGGCGTCTGTGAGGGCAACTAAGTCTTGGTTGCGGGTGGCTGCAGGCAAGGTGCTGAGTTCTAAGGGGTCTAAGCTGGGGTCTTCCATCATCTGCCAGATGCGAGCTTCTAGTAAGGCAGTGATGGCTAACAAAGCCAGAGGATTGACTTCGAGGTCGCAAATTCTCAGTTCGAGGCGGTTGAGACAGTAGGGGCGGCGATCGCCATTTGGTCGCACTGCAGACCACAAATGGCGGACGTTTTGCATAGTACCGAGTTCTAGCTGTTCTTCAGTCCACTGGATGTAATGTCTGTGACTTTCAAACAGGGGGACGATAGCGGGAGTTTTGGGAAACAAACCCCACCGAGTCGAATGATAGCCCGTGACTTCGCCGTCGAGGAAGGGGGAAGAGGCGCTCAAGGCAAGGTACAGCGGTGCTTCGACGCGGACGAGGCGGATGGCGCGCATCAGCATTTCTGGTTGGGAAATGCCGATGTTGATGTGAATGCTGGCGGTGACGACTTTGGTGCCGTAGGTTTGCTCTATGTAGGTGTGGTAGGGGTTGTTGGGATCGGATCGGTAAAATCGATCGCTCCCTCCGAGAGACAAGGTACTTCCCGGCAGCAAGGTATAGTCGCCCAATTGTTTTAAATACTCGCGCAGCCGAACTCGTGGCTTGACTAAGGCACACAACAGGCGATCGTAGCTGCACAGCGGGGCGGTCGTGTACTCCACATTACGGCTATCAGGCTCCCGGACAAATCCCTCTAGATCGGCAACTATGCGATCGGATAGACCGACAACCTCACCTTCGGGAGTGCCGGTATACATTTCTACTTCAAAGCCTTTTGATAGCAGCACGTTTGTTCCTCAGCTAAGTTGAGTGCTAGTTTCTAGTATCCCAAAAATTGACCTGTTCATACTATCTTCCACGGGGCAGAGTTGAAATTTTTCGCCACTGGCAGTGAAACCCGGTTTTTCGGCGCCAGCAAGTTTGAGCGTTTGTTTCCTAGTTGGAGGGCTGCCAGGAGTATTTCTCCTGGCAGCAAAGAGTCCGAGGCGGTTTTAGAGTCAAAAAGGCTCTTTGTTTGATCGCGGGCGTGTTTTATGCGGTATTCGTGACGGACGATCGAACTTATGGTGAATAGAACTTACTCCTGCCTCAGTTCTACATCTGTTTTCTGGGGAGCATCTCAATGAAAGCAGCCCTCCGCTAGAAATTGGAGTTTTGAGAACCGAGGCTGCGAGGCTCTCTTGCTGCGAGGAAAGAGGAAGAAGGAAGGAGCCAGAAGAAGTGTTTTTACAAATATGAGATGCTCCCTTTTTCTGCCTTGAGGGGGATAGCCACAGATATATCTTGGGTGCGATTCTAAAAGAGGGCTCTGCAATATTTTTGAGTTCTAATATTAACCCCTAAAAATCCCTGTGAAAGAGCAAGAAAGAACCCCTCCCAATTTTTGGAATATGCTAAGCAATTTAGCCTTAGTCCGGTTTTTGCTTTTATTTGCTTCAGGTTGGGCTGGACTGCAACTTTTAGCTTACTTTGAAACAGCAGTCGCGGTTTTCACCATTGCTGCACTCGTGGCTTTTTTGCTCAACTATCCGGTGCGAACTCTCCAGAGATTTTTACCGCGAAGTTTAGCTGTTGCCTTCGTTGTCCTACTCACCATTTTCGTTTTTGGCGGTCTCACCGTCACCGTAGGCGTCACTCTTTTATCTCAAGGACAGCAATTAATTGACAGCATGACTGAATTTGTGAATGCTTTAGCGCCTCTTTCCGAGCGCATCGAAGCATTCCTGCGGGCAAGAAACCTGCAAGTTAACCTGCGAGTTATTGAGGAACAACTGCGAAATCAAGCTTTGGCTGGAGTTGTTTCGAGTATTGCTTTTTTACAAATATTTTTAACCAATTTATTGAATTTAATATTAATTATGGTGGTGGCTTCTTTCATGTTACTTGATGGAGAGAGGCTGTGGCTGTTGGTTCTAAAATTTATACCTCGACACCTGCACAAACGTTTAAGTTTAACAATAGAGCGAAACTTTTTAGGATTTTTTCAGGCACAAATTCTGTTAATGTTATTTTTGACAACAGCAAGCTTTGTAGTTTTCCTGCTGTTAGAGGTGAGATTTCCTTTAATTTTAGCATTTATTATCGGATTGTTTGATTTGGTTCCAGGGATCGGGGCGACGCTGGGAATTAGCTTAGTTTGTTTTATTGTATTGTCTCAAAATGTGTGGCTAGCTTTAAAAGTATTGGCAGCTTGCATTGTTTTGCAGCAAATTCAAGACAACTTTATTCATCCGAGACTGATGCAAAATTCCCTTAACCTCAATCCGGTAGTGGTATTTTTTGCACTGTTAGTCGGGGCAAGATCAGCAGGACTTTTAGGTATATTTCTGGCAATCCCGCTAGCGGGAGTGATAGTTAGCTGGTTTGACATTGAAGAAATGCAAGCGGAAGGTTAATTGATACAGCCATCCTATTTTGTATCAAATCTTGCTGAAAAATTCAGTTTTAACTGGCCGACTAGAAGTCCCATGCTTCAAAAACTATCCTGTGTCCAACGCGCCAATAAAAGTAAAGAGAAGTAAAAAGAAAAAAGCAACGTAGGGTACACCTCACATCTTGCACCATTCTCAATAACAGGCTTTTCGGCCTGTTCCACAAAGAGTGAATTTTATTGTGGAACAGGCCGAAAAGCCTGTTCATAAAAGGATTATTGAGAATGGTGCAACATATGAGGTACACCTTACTGCGTCAAGTCAATGAATAAATTGCAAGTCAGTAGGAAATCTTTCTTCTTCTGGTTCTGGATCATAAATGTAATCGCAGTCAAAACGCAGAGCTTGAGAGTGGCGACTGATAGAAAATCCGCAATTACTGACCATTTCTGTAGTAAAAGTTGCCATGACTAACTCAATTAGCCTTCTGTAGGAAATGTTAGGTATTTGAACGTAATAGGTGCGTCTGGCAAAAAAGATTCTCTCATCTTTCGGGAGAATTATGCCATTAATTCTGTGTGCGTGTTGAATCGGCTTGATATATGTTTCAATAAACTGCGACTGATTTTTTTGCAGTCTCGCTAATCTTTCGTGTTGCAACCAGCTCATTTGAAACACAATTTTAATAAATTCAAAGCCCAAAATGTAGTTAAAAACATTATTGCGTTCTTCTGTACTCAAGACGAAGCGGAGTGCAGATTCTAAATATTGGTCAGTTTCTCGGCGCGATTGTTGAGCTGAGTGGATATAAAATTGTTTGATATAGCTTCTTAAATCTGATTCGTTTAATTGTTTTTTGACCCGAAATCTGATTAAATACTCTTTGACTCGGTGTAGAGTATCTACATCTTCAAACATTTTTGATACTAAACCGTCGGCTGTATAATTATCTAAAAATTCTGCTTGCAAGTCGGGAGTAGATGCACACAATATGTAGCAGAGGGACAAGACATAGCGCCGTTGGTTCCAAGGCAAGCTTTGGGCCCATTCTTTAACTTCTGCAGGGAGTTTTTGGAGCACGGTATCGGTGTGGGGGAGTTGAGCAAGGTCGGCATATTTATGTTTTTGTTTAATCATTGCCTGAAACCTTATATTAGTAAGTATACAGAGTAGTAGATCGCAGATGATGGGAGAGGGGAGCTGTGAGGGAGGGCGGTCACTTATTCTGTCTTATTTTATTGCCATCTATCTAAATATACATTCTGGAGGGAACAGAGGGCGTGATCTGTCTCACACTTTAGCGAGTTTTAAATCACAAATACTAGCTTTTCGCATCACATTTTGCGACTGTGAGTGTCACTCATAAAACTTATTCACGTCACCGGAGCAACAGTGGGTTTCGTTGAGGATTAAGTCGGGTGATTTATAAGTTTTTGTTAGTAATGATTACTGAGATCAATCATGAACTTGACTACAAGTATTTTCCCGGAAAATCAGTGCCAAGACTTAACTTTTTGCGATCGCCTCGTGCAAGCAGTGCGACAGTGACTTGATAGCACTGCATGCAGGGGGAGAGCCGCCAGTAACTTAGCGGTGTGCCAAGTTATACTCGCACGGTGTTCTTGAGAGAGATATATTCAGTTATTGGGACACCATCTTTTATACATACCGCCTATGTGCAAGCTTAATCCTGTGTATGAGGAATTAATGGGGTTGCGTTTTCCATCGCTCTCGTTTTTGGGCGGAAGCAGCGAAAACAGATACAAGTTTCCGACAACAGTGGTGAGCAACCCAAAATTTTAGATCCTACTTCTCGCCCCCAGATGTATCTGTCGAGTAAATCTAAAATTTAAAATCGACTGACGTATGCACGGAAGATGGAACACCATACTGCTGATTGAGGGGTGTCATACCTCGATCGTCCATTTATCTCAATTATTGATGGGGTGTGTCGATCTGGTAGTTGCGAGAGCCATAATTTAAGCCATAATTGTTGATAATATCAATGGATGCGTCTCGATAGGAGTTGGTCTCCATCGTAGCGCTTAAGCCAAAAATAAGATTAAACGGTAGCACCAAAAACAATAACTATAAAAATAATTTAATGATCTACGTGGGCTCAGGGAAGTGAATATGTTTAATGCAACTGAACTGCTGATTAATGCTTTTGTAAATCGACTGATTGAAGGCTACCGGTACACCTACGGCGGGTTGAAATCTGACTATAGTGAAATTATTGCTTGGGCAGCGAGTATGGCTTTGGAAAATATTGCTAATAGCGATGCTCTTTACCACAATGTGGAACACACTATTTTAGTGACTTTGGTGGGACAGGAGATTCTGCGCGGCAAGCACATCCGGGAGGGTGGTGTTTTATGTGAACATTGGTTGCATTTCCACATTGCTTTGCTGTGTCACGATATCGGGTATGTGAAGGGGGTTTGTCGGCAAGATCGAACTGATTTGAGGCTGTATGCAACGGGGATAGAGGATTCGCAAGTGAAGCTACCTCCGGGGGCGACGGATGCGAGTTTGACGCCTTATCATGTCGATCGCGGAAAAATGTTTATTGATGAGCGTTTTGGCGGTCACAAACTGATTGATGCTGAGGTGGTTAAGCGTAATATTGAGCTGACTCGTTTCCCAGTTCCTGCCGATGAAGATTATCAAGATACTGTCAATTATCCAGGTTTAGTGCGCGCTGCTGATTTAATTGGTCAGTTGAGCGATCCACGATATTTGCAAAAGATTGCGGCGCTGTTTTATGAGTTTGAGGAGACTGGGCAAAATCTGGTTTTGGGCTATCAAAATCCGGGAGAGTTGCGAAATGGTTATCCGAAGTTTTATTGGAATGTGGTTTATCGATATGTGAAGGATGCGATCGGCTATTTGGAACTAACGCAGCAAGGGAAACAAATTGTTGCTAATTTGAGCGCGAATGTTTTTCGGGTGGAGCATTCTCAGGTTCCAGAGTCTGCGGTGGCTGTAGTTAGCTAGGGTTGGGGTGGATGTCGCGCGATCGTTCTTTTTTGGGATAAGTAGATCGCTCTAGTTAAATACTGCTGCATAGTCAGGGTAGCTGGGATGTTGCACGATTCTCAAGAATCCTTTCAGAGCGGGCTCTCCTGCCCTGCCACAAAAAAATCAACTCTTTGTCGAATCGGCCCGAAAGCCTGTGCGAGCGACAATGGTGCAAGATATAAGGATAAACGACTTGCACAAGGATTACAACAGGAATTGTAGCAAGTAATGCAGCAAGGAATGGGAGAAACTGCTCTGCAAATTCCTAGGCAGCTTCTCAATCTAATTGACAATCAAACCATTACTCAAACAATTGGTTTGAGGGTTGAAGATATCCAAAATTTGCGGGAGGAATGAAAGGAAGGAAAAAACGACGATCGCACAATTAGTACACCTTTTCTCATTACCAGGCTTAGTCTGGTACGGCAGGTGTTTGAGGATCTGCCTCTTTGAGGGAGAATTACGCTAAATATTAACTCTCATTCACCTAATCCTTAAGGATGAGTCTGCCCTCTCTCTGAAGGAAGATTTCTTTAAACGAGTAAATTCCGTATGATGCTGTAAAACTCAGTCCGAGGGGAAAGCTATTTCCGACTTGAGATCCCAATAACTGACCAATCTTACAATATAAAAAAATACATCTCATGACATCAGTCACTCCCAATCAAACTTCCTCTCAATACGAAGTTAGCGAACCAGAAGAAAAAATTGAGTCTCTGGTAGAAGAAGTTAAGCCAGAAAGCGAACTCGATTTAGAATTCCTCTACACCAGAGACATTGAATTCCGACAAGAAACAATTTATTTCATTGTAGTCGATCGCTTTTACGACGGCGACCCCACAAATAACGAAGGCCCAAACCCAGAACTTTACGATCCAGAAGGCAAAGATTGGGGCAGATATTGGGGCGGCGACTTGCAGGGAGTTATTGACAAACTCGATTACTTAAAAGATATGGGAGTTAGCGCAGTTTGGCTGACGCCACTGTTCGAGCAAGTTGAAGCATTATTTGTCGAACAAGCTGCAATTCATGGCTACTGGACTAAAGATTTCAAGCGACTAAATCCCCGCTTTATTGCCAAAGGCGACAATCCTTCTATTAACCAAACACAAGAAAGTAAAGATACGGTATTTGACAAATTAGTACACGAGTTGCACCAGCGAAACATGAAACTCGTACTCGATATTGTCTGCAATCACAGCAACCCAGATTTTAGCGGTAAAAAAGGGGAACTCTACGACGACGGCGTAAAAATAGCTGACTTTAATGACGATGAAGATGACTGGTATCACCACTATGGCGAAGTCACCAACTGGGAAGATGAATGGCAAGTCCAAAACTGCGAACTGTCGGGTTTAGCAACTTTCAACGAAAATAATATTGCCTACCGGAATTACATTAAGTCAGCAATTAAACAATGGCTGGACAGAGGTGTTGATGCTTTGCGGGTTGATACAGTCAAGCATATGCCTATTTGGTTTTGGCAGGAATTTACTGCTGACATTTTAACACACAGACCTGATGTTTTCATTTTTGGCGAATGGATTTACAGCGATCCTCGAAATGATCGTTCTGTGGAATTTGTCAACGAGTCGGGGATGACTATTTTAGATTTTGGTCTGTGCGTGGCCATTCGAGAAGTATTAGGAAAGGGTGCCGACGCAGGATTTAAGTTAGTCCAAGATGTCCTGAATTTAGATCACCGCTACTACGGCGCGACGGAGTTGATTACTTTTATTGACAACCACGATATGCCGAGGTTTCAGTCGTTGAATCCCGATCCAGAAATGCTGCAGTTGGCGATATGTTTAATTATGACGACTCGCGGCATTCCCTGCATTTATTACGGCACCGAACAGTATTTGCATGATGATACAGATGGGGGCAATGACCCATACAACCGGCCGATGATGGAAAAGTGGGATACTGATTCGCCAATTTACCGGGATGTGCGGTTGCTGTCGGGATTGCGGCGGCTGAATCCAGCTATTTCGATGGGGAGTCAGTGGCAAAAATATCTAACTGCTGATGTTTATTGTTACGTGCGCCGCTATCGCGATTCTGTGGTGTTTGTAGCGATGAATCGTGGCAATGCTGTTACAATTAAAGAGGTTGATACTGAGCTGCCTGATGGAGAGCATACGGAGGTTTTATCCCGCCGTAAGTTTGAAGTTAAAGATGGAATGCTGTACAACTTAGAATTGGGTGCGCGAGAAGTAATGATTTTTAGCCGCGTCGGAGAGCGAGTTAAGGCAAAAACTATTGTGCGGGCCCAGCTTAACAGCGTTAGAACTCAGCCTGGTGAAAGAATTGTGGTGATTGGAGATTGTCCTGAATTGGGGAATTGGGATATTAGTAAGGGTTTCCCCTTGGAGTATATCAATACTAATACTTGGTTTGGTGAAATTCCTTTTAATGAAAGTGCGGGGAAGTTGATTTCTTATAAGTATGCACTTCTACGGGAAGGACTGTCGCCTCTCCGAGAAAATCTGGTTTGTCGCCGCTGGGTTTTAGTTTCGGAAGGGACTGTGAAATGGCGGGATAAGTGGGCGAGTGGACGGGAGTCTTAATAGTTTTGAGTTTTGAGTCTTGAGTAAGATAATCATGGGTGCATCAACAGGGTTGGATGGACGAAAATACTTGTTTGAGGCTTTCGATTATGTGTTGAAAACCCTGTTGATTGAGTAGGGGTGAATAACTGCTGTAAGATTAAATTCGTAATTGCAACTCATAACTCATTACTTTTTAAATATGACTTATTGACCTTCTATTTATAGCAGTAAGGTGTGCATTTTGCTGCATCATCCGGACGTGAGTTATGGTGCGCCTCGGTGCACCTTACAGTTTTATTAAAGCATCGCAATTTCTCGACCAAAACATCGATATAAAGTTCGCTGTTGTGGGTTCACAACCATTTTGTAGCCTGGCTGCGCTTGAGATTCAGCTTGTTGAGGATTTTTTAGCAAATTGACGATCGCCTCCCGCAAACCTGTTGCATCTCCCACATTTACCACTTGGCCAAGATCCGGGGCAGCTAAATAATCGACCCTACCTTGAGTCACAGTGATGACGACCGAGCGCTTGCACGCCATTGCTTCCAGTAAAAACTGCACTCCAGCAGCATATTTATTGCCCCCCAAACAAACTGCAATTTGGTGATGGCACAAATTATCTAACCTCAGAAAATTCTATCCTTAACTATTGAAAGTGGTGGTGCGGTCAGTCAGTCGATTTTAGATTTTAGATTTTAGATTTTAGATTGACTCTACACATGATGAATCTGGGGGTTCTCAGTCATATCTAAATTTTTTTAATTTCACCAATCCTGTCTGGGGCTTGTATAGCAACGGCCCTCATGCTTAGGAAAGCGGGTTTACGGACAACCGGGCGCAAATCCTGTACGAATCAAAAACAGTGACACCCGCCGATCGATTCAAAGGACTTAAGCTTTTATGCTGAAGTTAGCTAAAGAATTTATGTTTAACCTCATGTATATTTCTCCAGAGCAAGACCAAAAAATTCGCTACACCCTACGCGAGTGCGGTCAAGAAGCTTACAAGCTAGCAGCCGAACCTTTTGAAGTTTCCGAGAAAGGGCCGAACGACTACGTGACGAGTATCGATCAATACCTAGACCGACAACTATCGGAAGCATTTAGCGCTTTGTTTCCTGAAGACGGCAGGATCACCGAGGAAAACAGCGCCTCCAGAGCAGCTTACCGAGCTAATTACCAGCGCCTCTGGTGCATCGATCCCCTCGACGGGACTGAAGAATTTATTCGGGGAAAACTTCACTACGCTTCGATGGTGGGGCTGCTGCTTGAAGGGGAACCGGTGGCCGGCTGGCTCTACGCCCCAGCTTTTGACCAAATGTATTTTGGCGGCAAAAATTGGGGATTGTTCCAAAGTGTGGGAAACCAAGGGCCGCAGCCGATCGCGCTGTGCAAACCGCCGGCTCCGACAGCGGAAAATTGTAAAATTATTCTCGGAGACAAAGACCAGAAAAACTACGCCCGGGCGATCGCCCAAAGCATCCCCGGAGCCGAATTTTACTCGCTGGGCAGCTTTGGCTTAAAAGTAATGGAAGTTATCTTCGGTAGAGCCGGTTTGTACCTGTATCTCAACGGCAGAGTTAAAGTGTGGGATACCGCCGGTCCTCTGGCTTTAGCAAAAGCAGCCGGATTGGTTTGTTGCGACTTGCAAGGTCAACCGCTGAGGTGGACTAAAGATGCGATCGAGCCGGAAACTCTGGCCCACACACAGTCAATCGCGATCGGCTGGCCGGAATACATAGAACCTCTGTTGGGTAAAGTTCAACAGGCAGTGGCCGGCTTGTAAACCCGTTTAAGATTAAAGAATCTACCAATTTTACGTGAACCGGGCCTCTGCACCCTTATCATCAATTAAAGGAGCAACGGATTGTTTGTGTTCCCAAACATCGATCGTTCCCTAGCTGTTGGGTGTCGCCTAATCATATTTCCCACCTCCGCGAGTTTGCATGAAGACAGAAGCTTTCAGTGAGCTATTCCCTCTATTTAAGGGTGCTAACCCAGAAACCTTGGGAGGGCTACTATCAAATGCCGTTAAGCATGAGTATCCCCCGGGCCGAGCTGTGGTGATGGAGGATTCTTGGGGCAACGCGATTTACTTTGTCGTGTCTGGCTGGGTAAAAGTCCGGCGCTTGTCAAACGATCGAGCTGTATCAATGGCTATTTTAGGACGGGGTGCCTTCTTCGGCGAAATGGCCATTCTGGACGAATCTCCCCGATCGAATGACGTACTTGCTCTATCGCCCGTGCGACTTCTCAGCGTCACAGCTCAGCGATTTATCCAAACCTTGTTTAAAGACCCGCAATTGCACCACCGGATGCTGCAACTGATGGTGCGGCGACTCCGCCAAACCAATCTCCGCTATCAACTCCGAAACCGGCAGCCAGCGGTTAAACTAGCAAATACTTTAGTCGAGCTGGCAGAAAACTACGGTCAGAAAACTGCTGAGGGCAAAGATATCTTCAATATTCCTTATGAAGACTTAGCTGATGTGACAGATATCACCCTAGATGAAACCAGCAAAATTATGGAAAAACTCGATAGTAAAGGTTGGATCAATATCGATCCAGACCACCAAACTATCCATTTGATCAACCTCAAGCACTTGATTAATTTGGCAAGTCAATGACTGATGTTACTTCTTTGGATACCTCGTCCGCTGCCGGCAACCGTCAGGGGCAACTAACAGCACCGACAATTCAATATTCGGTGGCGATGCCCAATCCTGAATCCCATCTCTTTGAAGTAACTTTGCGCGTGCAAGGTTGGTCGGAACCGGTTCTGGATTTAAAAATGCCTGTCTGGACTCCCGGTTCTTACTTGGTTCGAGAGTACGCCCGCCACCTGCAAGATTTTAGCTCCCAGGCGGGCGATTCCCTGCGGGATAGCTACGCCGCGCGTGCTTTACCTTGGCGCAAGAAAAGCAAAAATCACTGGCAAATCGAGACCGATTCGGTGTCAGATGTCACGGTTCGCTACCGCATTTTTGCCAACGAACTGACAGTGCGAACCAATCATTTAGACTCGACTCACGGTTATTTCAATCCAGCGGCTTTGTGTTTTTTCTTGCCTGGTTTTGAGAGCAACTGCTACACCGTGAATGTTGTGCCACCGAAGCCCCAATGGCGCACCGTTACTACTTTGCCACCTGTTCCCGGCCAAAATCTTACTTTCGCTGCTGCGGATTTTGACACTCTCGTAGACAGTCCTTTTGAGATTGGCTATCATGAAGTGTACGAGTTTGAAGTCATGGGAAAACCCCACCAGCTAGTTGTTTGGGGGAAAGGCAATTTAGAACCAGATCGCACGATTCGAGACATCCAAAAAGTGATCGAAGTCGAGGCAAAAATGTTCGGCGGCTTGCCTTACGAACGCTATGTGTTTTTCCTGCATTTGTCCGGCTCTGGTTTTGGCGGTTTGGAACACAAGGAGAGTTGCACTCTCAACTATCCGCGTTTTGGTTTTCGGGCCAAGGAAAAGTATGAACGCTTTATTCAGTTGGTAGCTCACGAGTTTTTTCACCTGTGGAATGTCAAGCGCATTCGACCGAAAGCTCTGGAAGTATTTGACTACGAAAAAGAGAATTACACTCCTTCTTTATGGTTTTCTGAAGGCACTACCAGTTATTACGATTTGGTGATTCCTTTTCGAGCTGGTCTATACAACGTCAAAGGTTTTTTCCAAGGTATGGCTAAGGAAATTACTCGCTTGCAGACGACTCCGGGGCGCAGCGTTCAGCCTCTGAGCGAGTCGAGCTGGGATGCTTGGATTAAACTTTATCGCCGGGATGCTAACAGTGATAATTCGCAGATTTCCTATTATTTGAAAGGGGAAGTTGTTTCGTTTTTGCTCGATTTGTTGATTCGAGCTAGACACGGCAACGAGCGATCGCTCGACGATGTGATGCGTTTGATGTGGCAGCAGTTTGGCAATGCTAATTCTGCCCAAAATGGCGATTTTGACCTGAAGTCGGAAACAGATGGCAAGTCGGCGCATTTGACATCAAACGGAGAGTTAAATTCTCCTTCGCTGCCCGCAGAAATAGGCTTTACTCCCGAAGAGTTGCAAAGTGCGATCGAGTCAGTCGCCGGCATCGATTTGAGCGACTTTTTTGCGCGCTATATAGACGGCACAGAAGAGTTGCCTTACAACAAATATCTCGAACCTTTTGGGCTGCAAATTGAGGTAGATGAAACTGACCGAACGCCTCGCATCGGTTGGACGTTGGGAGCCGAAAACGGGCGGGAAATGGTTAAATTTGTCGAAATAGGCTCTCCGGCACAATTGGCGGGAATTGACGCTGGGGACGAGTTGCTGGCGATCGAAGGTTTTCGGGTAAATTCAGAACAAGCGGGCGAGAGGCTTAAAGATTATCAGCCGGGGGACACCATAGAGGTGACAGTTTTTCACCAAGACGAACTGCGGACTCGTCGTGTGACTCTCGCGCCGCCCCGCCCTGGCCGCTACTCGATCGTGCCGGTGGAACAGCCCACCGCTATTCAGAAACAAAACTTTACTGGATGGCTGGGAGTTCCTCTATCAAAATTGTGACATAAATAAAAGGGAACGGGAAACAAAAGACAAGAAGGAATCAGGCTCAATTCCCAATTCCCAATTTCAATTACCAATTACCAATTTTGATTATGCAAACCCCACCTCCTCCATCAATTACACCCCGCCAGATGAATCTGCTGAGGATTGTTACTTCTATGGCGTGGGCTGACGGCGAACTCGCCACAGAAGAAGTTAATTTAATGCTCGATCGCTTTTGTCGTTTGTTTGCCCCAGATACCGACGGACAACAAATGCAACAAGAACTGCGGGATTACATCATGCAAAATATCCCCCTTGACGAGTTGATCGGTCAACTAGAAACTCAAGATGAAAAGGAATTAGTTTTGCAACTCGGCTATGAAGTGATTTCTTCTAGTTCTCGCACTCCCGATGAACCCAAAATTAACGCTGAAGAAGCCGCAGCTTATCAAAAATTAGTGCAGTTGCTGAATCTTTCAGAGGATGTGGTCAAGCGTATTGAAGCTGAATCATCGGCTGCAGATACTTCAGAGGGAATTATAGAGAAGATGGCTCACAAATTAGAAAAGTTCATCAAAGGCTAGTTCGGGACTTGCGCGCGCTTGGCTTAAAAACCCGGTTGATTCCTAAATTTCTCGTTACTCAACCTGGAAATTTTCGTATAAACCGGGAATAAGCCCCCCATGCCTAAATCTTGTTAGGTAAGTATCGGAATAATAATAATTTTCTGAGTGCAACTATTTACAACTAAATCAGAAGGGAAATAAACCGGATTGTGACCAAAAATTTCTTGATGGTACAAGCCCCCTAATTTCTCCGTGGAATCAATCCAAAATCTAAAATCCTCAAGCCCCCTAATTTATCCCTGGGGTCAATACAAAATCTAAAATCTAATGACTCCCAATTTCCTAAGATATACTAACAAAAAAACATAGGAAATTTAAGAATATTTTTAATCGCCGGGAACGGTAACAGAATTGGCGCCCCTTCCCGCGCGCTGCCTTCCCCTTAAGGAAAATTAGGGATTTTGGCTTTGCCTAAATCCCTAATTTATCTACGGATTTTGGGCGATATCACTGAAAGTGAATCCAACCCGTCATTAGTGTGGCAACTTGCTGAGGGCGTGCCAAGTTCTGTAGCCGACAATTCCATCTTGCGGTAAAGCCATGCTAATTTGCAATTGTCGCACTGCTACATCTGTCATCGTCCCGAAGGATCCGTCAATGAAGCCGAAATAGTATCCATTGATTTTCAAGACATTCTGAACAATTTTAACAGCATTACCAGAACTGCCCTTCATTACTACCGGCATATTCACAGGTGCACCAGAGTATAGTGCTTCCCAAGTGATAGGGCCGACAATCCCATCTTCTTTTAAAAAGACGCGGTGTTGGTAGCCTTTGACCGCGTTTTGAACTTGGACGCCGAAGATACCGTCCATCGGGCCAAAATAATAGGCCCAATGATATAGAAGCTGTTGCAGTTCCTTGACAGCTTGACCTGTTGAACCCATTTGTAAAGTGGGTTTGTTTACTCCAGTGGTTTCAGAAAATGCCAGAGTTGATTGAGCAGTAGTATCGGCGACAAGAGCCATAGTTTCATTGTTCAAGCTTCTTTCTTCGGTATACATAATGTGGTTCCTCTCAAGATTTAAGTTTTGGTCTTTGATATTTCAGGTATAACTGGTGGGCTTTGTGAGTGCACAGTCACTTTTTGAAGTGTCACTCATGTGAGTGTCACGGGTTTGAGTTACCCGTTGGTTTGCCGTAAGGAATGCAAGTTGTAATATTTTGATGAGGACTTTCGTTGTCACTACAAACTAAGGGGTAAGGTGCGGGGTACACACGCTACAAAATATAAAGGTGCGCGGTGCGCACCCTACCAACTACTGTTGATTGTTTACTAAGCAAATTCTCGCAATGTGGGAATTAAATACTGTGTCAAAGTAAAGGCATCTACTCCTAATTCCGTCCGTTCTTTGGCAGCCATGATTCCGGCTTGAGCGTGCCACCAAGCTGCTGTTGCTGCAACTGATTGGGGGGGGGATTTGCGGGCGATCGCAGTTGCTAATAGTCCCCCTAACAAGCCTGTAAGAACGTCGCCGCTGCCGCCTCTGGCGAGGGCTGGGGTGCTTTCGGGATTGAGGTAGGTGATGGTACGTGAAGCGTAGCTATCCCCTAGGGAATCGCCCTCCTCCTTCCAACTTATGCAAACTCTGGCTCCTTTGAGCAATACCGTTGCACCGCAAAGCTGAGCTGCTGCTTGAGTTGCCGCAATTCGATCCTCGCCCGTTTCGTCGGCTAATTCGGGAAATAAACGCTTGAATTCGCCCGGGTGAGGCGTGATAATTGTCAGTGCTGAGCGTTCGGACAAAATGGGGACTGTGCCGAGTTGAGCGAGGATATTTAAACCGTCAGCATCTAAAACCAGAGGTCGATCGCTCTCCAGTACAGATTCTACAGCTATTGCCGCTTCCAATGTCAGACCTGGCCCTGCGGCGATCGCATCATAAGAACTCAAATCAATTGCTACTGGCAACTCGCTAATTGCACCGCTTTGGGTTTCGGGACATCCTATAACTAATGCCTCTGGCAACTGACTGCTTAACATCGATTTAATTGACTCAGGAACCGCAATTGACAGCATTCCGATGCCGCTTGCTCTTGCTCCCAATGCTGCCAAAATTGCTGCTCCGCTGTAGCGGCGGGAACCTGCAATAATTAGTAAGTGACCGTTGGTGTATTTGTGCGAAATTGGCGATCGGGGTAACGGCAAATGCTGAGTTGCCGAGGCTGTTGTAATGCGTTGTATTGCTGGCGTTTCGCCCAATACTGCTGCAATATCTGCTGCGGGAATATCAAAATCAATTAGTTCGGAACTCCCGATATATTCTAAGGCTCTGTCTTGCAGAAATCCCATTTTCCACAAACCCAAACATAATGTATGTTTTGCCCGAATTGCCGTCCCCAAAACTTCTCCGGTATCTGTATGAATTCCCGATGGAATGTCTATACTTAAAATGGGTATATTTAAATTATTTATTTCCTCAATAGCTGCCGCAGTGGCGTTATTAATTTCTCGTTCTAATCCAAATCCAAATAAACCATCTACGAGCAAACCGCAGTTTTTCAGCGGTTCAATTTTGTCAACAAATCTAATATTTAAATAACGCGCATAATCAGCGTGATTTTTTGTAAGTTCTTTTAGTTTAGAAAACGGGCAGTAAATAACTACTTGGAACCCTTGAAAGTGCAATTCGCGGGCAACAACCAAAGCATCGCCGCCGTTGTGTCCGGGCCCAACCAATACGCCGATAATTGGCAATTGAGAATTAACAAGATTTTTCCCTTCTTCCCTTTTTCTTCTATCCGTTAAATCCCGTCCACTGCTAGTTGGCCCACTTCCTTCCACCTTCAAAAGCTGCTGAATGCGTCTAGCAATCAGTCCCGCGACTTTTTCCATTAAAGCTGCGACTGGCATTCCCGCAGCAAAGATTCTCGTTTCTATTTGCCGCATTTGGTCGGCGGTAACAACAAATTTTTGAATAGTCATTTCGATTACAGTGGTGGTAAGCTTTCAGCTAACAGCAGCAGTGGCCGTTTGTAGTATTTTAGTGCTACAATGAATTAGCTCGATCGAACAAAGTAACAGTAAAATAGCAATTTCTCCCCAACCATGAACAAGATTGTTGTAGGCCTCTCCGGCGGGGTCGATAGTTCCGCAGCAGCCGCAATTTTACACCATCAGGGATATGAAGTGGTGGGTTTAACGCTGTGGTTGATGAAGGGCAAAGGTCAGTGCTGCTCTGAGGGAATGGTCGATGCAGCTAAAATTTGCGAAGATTTGGGCGTTCCCCACCACATTGTGGACAGCCGCGAGGTCTTTCAGGCAAGTATTGTCGATTATTTGGTGGAGGGTTACAGTGCAGGAGTTACGCCTTTGCCTTGTTCGCAGTGCAATAAAACTGTGAAGTTCGGGCCAATGCTTAAGTATGCTCGCGAAGAACTCGGAATTGAAAAAATAGCTACAGGACACTACGCTCGGATTATTTACGATGCTGCTACAGGTCGCTATCAGTTGCTGCGGGCGATCGACCCTGCAAAAGATCAGTCTTATTTCTTGTACGATCTAACACAGGATTTGTTGGCGGGTACGGAATTTCCTTTGGGGGAAATTACCAAGACAGAAACTCGCAGAATTGCGGCGGAATTTGGCTTGACAACTGCTGATAAGCCGGAAAGTCAGGATTTATGCTTGGTGGAAAGTAACGGTTCGATGCGGGCTTTTCTGGATAAGTATATTGCGCCGCAAAAGGGTGACATTGTGGACAAGTCAGGGCGGGTGCTCGGACAGCACGACGGCGTTCACCACTATACAATCGGTCAGCGGAAGGGACTCGGAATTGCTGCACCGGAACCGCTGTATGTGATTGAACTTGATGCTGTTGGCAATCGGGTAATTGTGGGCGATCGACAGTTGGCGGTAGAATCTGAATGTACAGTCCAGAAAGTGAATTGGGTTTCTGTAGCTGCACCGACGGCTCCGATTCGGGCTCAGGTACAGATTCGATATCGATCGCACCCCGTCCCCGCTACAATTATTCCTGTGGAATCCTCCGAAGCAGAGAAAAAAGTCAGCGCTACAAGAGTTAAGTTGATTTTTGACGAACCGCAGTTGAGCATTACTCCCGGACAAGCGGCCGTTTGGTATGACCAAGACGTGCTGTTGGGCGGGGGCATCATCGAAAGAAACCAACTCCCAAATTAAAGTAAGGGGCGGGCTAGAAGCCCACTCCACAAGAAACCACCCACAACAAAACTCACTCTTTGTGCAACAGGCATCTTGCCTGTTTGTTCTCCCCACCCACAACAAAATTCACTCTTTGTGGAACAGGCATCTTGCCTGTTCCAAAAGGAAGTTTATTTTTGATTTCACCGGCTCAAATTTACCGAGCTAACTTTTTTTCCAAACGCAAGATATTTCCCCTAGCATTAGTACGGTAAACCCAAGTTTGCCTACCATCAGAAACCACAACCCGCCAACCTTCGACAATCATTTGACCGCAAATTTCATCCGCTTTCGCGAGTCCTAAACAAGTATTCGGCCAACTTTGTCCCCTGGATTCAGTTACTTTCAACTTGTCCGCAGCAATGCCAGTGGAGTCAGACAACTCTTGGCGAACCGCTGCTGCCACGGTTGCGGGCAATTTGTTCGGGGGATTTTGGCGCGTAGCCTCGGTCAAATTGCCCGGTTCGGAAATCAGAGTA
Source organism: Microcoleus sp. Pol12B3 (assembly GCF_036701355.1). Taxonomy (NCBI): domain Bacteria; kingdom Bacillati; phylum Cyanobacteriota; class Cyanophyceae; order Oscillatoriales; family Microcoleaceae; genus Microcoleus; species Microcoleus sp. Pol12B3. The sequence goes on along the minus strand of NZ_JAUBQS010000019.1, from coordinate 14,534 downwards.
TTAAGTGCCAATACCGAATAGCTAATTTTTTGGGGCACCGCTGCTGAGGAAAATTGCTGCGCGGTTTGCTGCGGTTGCTTTTCCAACTGGGCAAGGGAAGATTTGAGAGCGCCCGCCTTAGCTTCTGCCGTATGTCTTAGCGCCGGATACATTTCCCATACTAGAATCCCTGTCAGCACCAAAGCCAAGATTACAGGATTGGGCTGCTTTTGGTCGCGGTTTTTATTCGTTTGAAATTTATTTATGGAGATTCTTTTCATCATACGCCCTCTGCCTCACTTTACACAATTCGCGATCGCTCCTGAACACTCAACTGCAGATACTTATTTAAACACTCTTGCTGGTGCTATTGGTTCCTTTGTGCAGAACCGACTTGACTGCTAGTTGCTGGTATGGCACAAGTATTTCCTACTCGCTGCCGGCTGTTGTGCTTCAGGAAACTTGCACTACCCAGTTATTACTTAATTTTTACTTTTTGTCTCAAGGTATTAAGAAAAATTTATGCTTAAGTAAATATTCTTAAAAGCCTCTAATCCTCCCCTCCAATCTCAGTACAAATTACTATTCTTCGTTCCACAACTGCTAAACGTGTTTTAGACTGTGGGAGGCGAGCTGAGCCAATGATATCACAGGGATGTCGCAATATTTGTTGCAACAGGACGAAAACGCATTAGAAATAAAACCAGCTATCGCCGATTAATTGTATTAGCATTGTGGTTTTCTAGAGCCACCGTCCTCGCAACTAATTTAGTAGCAAAGGCTACTTTCTGAGTACAACTTTGTTGACATCTATCCATTATGAACAGGAAATCCCTGGCAATCCATTTAATGAATCGGCTGAGTTATCCTCAAAGAATTCTCCCGATCGGTTTTCTATTTGCAATACCGTTAACCTCGGTCATGTACCTGTTTGTTGATTGCCGAAATTAACAGCAGGGTTGATTTTAAAAAGAAATCTACGGTAATGAATACCTGCGACCAGTGCGCCATTTTAGGGAATACATACCTAAAACTTCAACAGTTAAATTATTAGAGTTTAAATCCTAATTTAAGCATTTCAAAATTTCCCAAAATTTAGAAGCCCAAGTAGACAAAAACTTTCAAGCCTTAGCAAATACAGATAGCCAGGTCGGAAACATATTAATGTCCAGTGAAAATGATTATAAATTCATCAAAGTTGGCACAACTTTAAACGTCGTAGCCAGTGGAGTTTAGAAACTTACGCTTTTGTCTATCAATGTTTAGCTACAGAGATTGATAGACTGAGCGCTCGCGTCGGCGATACTTCTAATCTGATTTTAGACCCAGGTTTGGATACATATTATTTAATAACTACTACTTGGCGTCAGCTTCCAAAAATGGAAAAAATTTTCTCATAAATTAGGCTTGTTTCTCAAAAAATTAGCCTGAATTCCGATGCCATACCAGAATAAAGAGTGCAAGCGATTACTCTTTCCAGCCAATTGAGAGAAATCAATGATGATTTGGCACTAATATGGAAGGTACATTTAGCAACGATAATTAGGGGAATCTGCGCTCGGCATTAACACAGGATTTAATAAAATTTAATTTTCTGCTGGTTAAGCAGCTAAACAAGCAACTATATCAAACAATATATCAAACTGTATCACTAAAATACTACGCATACATCATTGGCAGTAAGTTGGCTTTAAATTCCAGTTTAAAAGTCAGGATCAAAAGTGTAAACGAGTTAAATTTTCTTCAGAACTGGCTGGCTAATTGTATTAACAATAAACAATTGTTTTTAATTTTAGTGTTAACAATATTAGCTCTATTTATTTATTTGTGTCTTTTTACAGGGCAGTTATGCCAACTAAATTTGTTATTTGCGAACTAAAAAAAAGGCAAATGACAATTTTGAACAGAAAATTATTTTGGATAACAGAGATGAACTGCGGCAAGCTGTGGGTGCGTTTACCAAGATTGCCGATGCCCTAGTTGCGGCAAATCAAAAAATTACTGTTCTCAACGATCGCCTAAAAGCTGAAAATATGCGAATGAGCGCTGAACTAGACGCTACTCGCAAGATGCAGCAGATGCTGCTACCGAAAAAGCGAGAACTCAACGAAGTTATCGCCTTAGATATTGCGGGATTTATGGAAGTTGCTGAGGAAGTAGGCGGCGACTATTACGACGTACTCCAGCACAAAGGTAGAGTAAAAATCGGCATTGGGGATGTGACGGTACACGAATTGGAGAGCGGCGTTTTAATGATTATGGTTCAAACGGCTGTCCGAACTTTGCTCGCCTACAATGAACCCGATCCGGTGCGATTTTTAAGTGGTATGAACAGTGTAATTTACGATAATGTGAAGTGAAGGAAATCTGATAAACACGCCAGCCTTGCTTTGCTAGACTATCAGCAAGGAATGCTGAAGTTGACTGCCCAGCACGAAGAAATGATTGTCGTGCGGTGTAACTGTTCTGTCGAGCGCTTTGATACAATCGATTTTGGTTTCCCGATCGGGCTTGATGCATATATTGCTGAATTTGTTGGTGAGAAAATTGTGCACTTGCATTCAGGAGATGTGGTTGTGCTGTACACTGACGGGATTACGGAAGCTCAAAGTATGGATCAACTGCTTTATGGTTTAGATAGGTTAATAGAGGTAATAGAAAGTTATTGGCAGCGTTCGGCTACCGAAATTAGGCACGCTTTAATTAAGGACGTGCGATCGCACATCGGTAAACAACAAGTTTTTGACCACATCACGTTGCTGGTATTCAAATAAAAATAACTACTTGGATATCCCTTCTAAAGTTTAAAATATATTTAGTGATGTCCCTCATCTCAAACTTTAGCTCTCAAATAGATATGATTCAGATTTTAGGTAATTTCATCGAGCAGCCCCCTAGCCAAGAATACTTAATAATTGGATTTTCTCCTAGTTCGGTTCCTCTCAAGCAGCGGTGGCGGAACAATGGTTTGTCGGCGGATTTTTTGGCTGACTACCTGACGACTTTTTTTCCGGGAGAACAAAATGAACCCTCGACAATTGAAAAACAAGCTGAAATAAAAAGCGCTGTTAGCTACATTGCAAACGAGTTATTGGAAAATGCCATGAAATTTAATAATGAAACTTCGGAGTACCCCATCTATATTAAACTGCAATTAGAGAGCGACGGAGTGATTTTCTCAGTTGCTAACAGCATCTCTCCGGAAGCTGTGGACAAGTTTCAGGCTTACATTCAACAGTTGCTGACCTCGGAACCCAGCGAACTTTACATTCAGCAGCTGGAAAAAAATGCTGCTGACGAAAGCTGCACCAATTCCGGATTGGGTTTGTTGACGATGCTCACCGATTATAACGCCAAACTTGGCTGGAAATTCCAGACCATGCAAAAAGACCCGGAAGTAATTGCAGTGACAACTATGGTGCAATTAACAGTATAACCAACGCTGGCGATCGATAATATCTAAGGGACTTTTTTTTGTGACTATGGAAATTAATACAGAAGATTACCAAATCTGTTACGATCCAGCAACGGCAACCGTGAGTATTATTGGATCTCTAAGGCTGAGCGGGCCTGCCGAGTACGCACCGATAGCGCAGTTGCTGATGAAGGTTGCCGACGTGGAACCGACGAAAATTACCCTCAATTTGCAGCAGTTAGAATTTTTGAACAGTTCTGGCATCAATATGCTATCTAAGTTTATTATCCAGGTACGCAAAACAGCCAGGGTGCAAATGGCGGTACAAGGCTCTCAAAGCATAGGTTGGCACGGTAAATCTTTGAGGAATTTCCAACGCCTGATGCCTGGTTTGCAATTGGATTTTCTATAGAAAAACGATTACGTTTAGGGTGCGAGCTGTTGAGAAATTTTTTGTTAGTCGAGGCGCAAATTCTCGAGTTATGCTGGAAGAACAACCATCTAGAGAACAGCTACTTTTAGAGATAGAGAGATTGCGCCAGCAAGTGGAAGACTTGAAGGAGGAAAAAGCGGATCTGGAAATCTTGTTGGAAACTACTGCTCAACATTCCGATACCGTTGAAACTGAGTTACGATCTCGCGCATTTGAGGCCGTGCGCGAAGGCGAAATCAAGCTGGCTCAATTTCTCGAAGCGATCCCCATAGGTGTGCTCGTGCTGGATTATCAAGGCCAACCTTACTACGTCAATCACGCGGGACAGCAATTACTCGGTCAAGGAGTTTTGCCCTTAAATTCAGTTGAGGATTTGTCAGAAAGTTATCAAATTTATATTGCGGGAACTGAAAATATTTACCCTTTCGAGAATTTGCCGATCGTCCGAGCTTTGAGGGGAGAAAACGCGACGGCGGAGGATCTAGAAATTCATCAACCCCACAAGAAAGTTCCCCTTGAGATTTGGGGGACGCCAATTTTTGACGAGGGTGGCAAAGTTGCTTTTGCGATCGCAGTTTTTCAAGATGTCACGGAACGCAAAGAAGCTGAAGCCGATCGCCATTTATTTATTAAGAAACTATTTGACCTCAACCAAAATTTAGAAAAATCCCTGGATGCCGAATCAGAGTTAACTGATGCCTACGGTAGATTTGTGCCTCACCAATTTCTAAATTTGTTGGGATATGAAAGTATTATAGATGTCCATTTAGGCGACCAAGTGCAGCAGGAAATGTCAGTGCTATTTTCGGATATTCGCGATTTTACGACGCTTTCAGAAACTATGACTCCCCAAGAAAATTTTAAATTTATTAATGCTTATCTTTCGCGGATGGAGCCTGCCATTACTAGCAATAACGGGTTTATTGACAAATACATCGGCGATGCAATTATGGCTTTGTTTAGCGACTTTGCCGATGATGCAGTAAAAGCGGGTGTTGCAATGCTAAATATCCTTAGAAATTACAACGAATACCGTCAAGGTGTCGGCTACGTCCCAGTTAAAATTGGAATTGGCATCAATTCGGGTTCTTTGATGCTGGGGACAGTTGGGGGTAAAAGCCGAATGGACAGCACTGTGATTAGCGATGCTGTTAATTTAGCATCTCGCATTGAAGGATTGACAAAAGATTATGGCGTACCTCTGTTAATTTCTCAGCAGACGTTGGAACGGTTGCGAAATCCAACAGATTATGCTATTAGGATTGTGGATAAAGTACAGGTAAAAGGAAAATCTCAATATGTAGTAGTTTATGAGGTATTTGATGCAGATCCGGCGGAAATTTTGTCGGCAAAGCTAGAAAATTTGTCTGTATATAATGAAGCTATGTTACTGTGCGATCGCAAGGAATTCCGAGAAGCAGGAAAATTATTTGAAGAGTGTTTGCGAACAAATCCCAGCGATCATGTAGCTCGTATTTACCTGAAACGCTGTCGGGATTGGCGATCGCTCCTCAAAGGAATTTAAAGCAAGTTAGTCTATTTGAGATTTTAGATTGACTCCATATAGCCATCCTCGCATCACTTGTAAATTTCTTACTTTCTCAGAGCGGGTTCGAGGAGGGTTGGGGTGGGATAAAAAAAATACGACTCCTGTAAGGATTGCTATATATCTTGAGAGTGACGACTGACCTCTGGAATCTGCCAAAGGTGTAAAATATAAACAGCTTTATACCTGTTACTTCTGGGGGTTCTCAAAATAGAACGGCTTAGGGCTCAAAAACCAGCGAAGGATAATTTCGTACGAGAACGGTGGCCACCGCTGAACCTGTCTCAAAAAAAGTTGGCGGATGAATTAGGCATGAGCTTTCTCCGATTCATCGTTGGGAAAATGGATACCCTACGCCTTCTCGCTTGGCACTCAAGCAAAGTTAGATATTGCTGGATGAGTTAGGTAATTTGCCAGATGCAACGCTTCGCGAATGCAGTCAAGCGCTGCGAGGAAGATATTTTTCTGATAAGGAGTACAAAGGGTGAGTTTAGAGGGAATCAACAGCATTTTCAGAGTTAGACTACTTCCCTATGGTGTGGCGACCCTCTCCGTGGCTCTAGCACTGGCGCTAACCCGATCGCTTTTACCGTGGCTGTACCCAACCACGACGCCCCTGTTTTTCATCGCGGTGATGGTGAGTTCCTGGTATGGCAGTTTCGGGGCTGGGCTTCTGGCAACAATTTTATCGACGCTGGCAATCAACTATTTTTTTATTGAGCCGTTCTATTCCTTACAGATATTTAATGTAGAGACAATTGTTCGGCTGGGTATGTTTTCGATCGCCGCAGGATTGAGCGCTTCACTCAATCTATCGTGGCGCACTGCTCTAAAAAATGCGAAAGCAGCTTTGCAAACTTTACAGGAGGCAAGGTCGCTAGAACAAAAGGCCCAGCTTCGGGGCCAAGTAGCACAAACTGCGGCGACTGCTGCAAAAGAACAGTTAGAAACGGTACTTTCTACCATCAACGATGGGTTTTACATCCTCGATCGCGATTGGCGCTACACCTATGTCAACGATCGCTACTGTGAAATGGTTGGAATGCCGCGGTCAGCGCTTCTGGGTCAGAACGTTTGGGAGCTATTTCCGGCGGCAGTTGACACCGATGCTTACGTGCAATTTCATCGGGCAATACGTGAACAAACGCCGCTCCAGTTTGATTATCTCTACTCACCTTGGAAGGGTTGGCATGACTACCGAATTTACCCTTCGCCCCGTGGACTTACCGTTTTGCTTGCTGACATTACCGATCGCAAACAGGCGGAACTTCTCCTAATCGAGCAGAAACGGCTGCTGGAGTCGATCGCATTCGGACAGCCACTAGACCACTGTCTGGCAGCCGTGTGTGGCTCAGTATCCAGGCTGAATCCGGGTACCCGCGCCTGCTTCCTGCTAGCAGATGCTCAGGGGCTGACGTTTAAGAGATCCATTACTCCAGACTTTCCACCGTCTTTTGGTGAAGGACTCCAAGATGCTCCGATTAACGATTTGTGCATTGGAACGTGTGGCGAAGCAGTGTATAGCGGTCAGTCGATGACCTGCGCCGACATTGCCAACGACGATCGCTGCTCGCAACCATGGCGAAATTTATCCGTGGCTAATGGCATTCTAGGGTGTCATTCTCAGCCCCTGCTCAGGCAGGACAATCTAGCTCTGGGGTGGCTGATGCTTTGCTTTAGCGAGGCGCGGAAACCTACGGATTGGGAATATAAACTCGCCGAGTTCGGCACCCAAGTTGCCAGCATCGCCTTCGAGCGCGATCGATCGTTCCAGGCGTTGCGCGAGAGCGAAGAACAGTTCCGACTGGCTTCCGAAGGCGGCAATTTGGGTTTGTGGTATTGGGATATAGAAACTGACACCCTGAGTTTTACGGACATAGCCAAAGCGATGTTTGGTTTACCCGTCAATACGGAAATGTCGATGCAGGTGTTTTTAGAAGCCGTGCATCAGGACGATCGCCCATTCGTTCACAGCGTCCTCACTGAGATCAAAGCGAATCAACCGCATACTGAAATTGAGTATCGGACGCTGTGGGCAGATGGCACCGTTCGTTGGATTTTGGCAAAGGGCGATTGCGCCTACAACGCTGAGGGCGTCATAACTTCGACGCGCGGCCTATTAATCGACATCAGCGAGCGCAAACAAGCCGAAGAAGCGTTGCGTCAAAGCGAAGAGCAGAGTCGCAACATTCTAGAGAGCATTGATGATGGATTCTTTTCTCTTGATGAGAATTGGCGTTTTACTTACGTGAATCGGTCAGCGGAAATTCTGCTAGACCGCACTCCGGGCGATCTGATTGGGAAGAATTTTTGGGAAGAATTCCCAGGACTCAATGGCAGCGAGTTTGAGCGGGTTCATCGGCGCGTGGCAAACGAGCGCGTGGCTTTTTCAGTCACGGCGTTTTATCCGGATCACGATCGTTGGTATGACGTTCGCACTTACCCTGCGGCAAACGGGATTACGATTTATTTCCGAAATGTCACCGATCAAAAACTGGCAGAGGAAGTATTGCAACAACGAGAAGCAGAACTTCGTTTAGTCACCAATGCCGTGCCTGCCTTGATTTCCTTTGTAGACTCAGACCAGTGCTATCGCTTCAACAATCGAGCATATGAAGAATGGTTGGGACATCCGGCAGCGCAAATCTATGGCAAGCACCTTCAAGAGGTTTTAGGCGAAACTGCCTATGAAGGGATTCTTCCTTATGTTGAGCAAGTCTTGGCAGGAGAGGAAGTGACCTTTGAAAGCCAAATTTCCTACAAAGATGGTCGAACCCGTTATATTAATGCGACCTATGTTCCCCGCTTCAATAGCCAGGGAAAAGTTGAAGGGTTTGTAGCACTGGTCAACGATATCACCGATCGCAAACAAGCCGAAGCCACACTACGGGAGAGTGAGGCACGGTTCCGGCTGATGGCAGATGCCGCCCCTGTGATGATTTGGATGTCGGGCACCGATAAACTCTGTAATTACTTCAACCTCCCGTGGCTAAACTTTACCGGACGGACGATCGAGCAAGAAACGGGCAATGGTTGGGCAGAAGGAGTCCACCCCGACGACCTCGATCGGTGTTTAGACACCTATGTGACGGCCTTTGATGCCCGTCAACCGTTCAAGATGGAATATCGCTTGAAACGCTTTGATGGCATATACCGTTGGGTTATGGATGAAGCTGTTCCTCGCTACGGATTGGAAGGTGAGTTCTTGGGGTACATAGGCTCTTGTGTTGATATTGAAGACCACAAGCAAGCTGAGGAAGCCCTGCGCCAGAGTGAATCCCGCCTCCGTCTGATCTTTGAAAGCGCCAAAGATTATGCCATCTTCACCCTCGACCTTAACGGCATCATTGCCAGTTGGAACTCAGGGGCAGAAAGGCTGTTGGGCTATACCGAGACAGAAGCAATTGGTTGTCCGAGTCGGATGATCTTCACACCCGAAGATAACGAACAAGGACAACCCGAGTACGAGAGGCAAACGGCTCTACTGCAAGGACGGGCAGAAGACGAACGCTGGCACGTCCGCAAGGATGGGAATCACTTTTGGGCCAGTGGATTGATGATGCCCCTGCTTAATGAAGCGGATTGTCCGCAGGGATTTGTCAAAATCATGCAGGATAAGACCGCACAACGGCAAGCAAGTGAGCGACTGCAATTGCTGTATGAAACTACCCGCGATCTGATGCAGACAGAACAGCCTCTGGCTTTGATGGACACGCTATTCCGCAAACTTGCAGTGCTACTCGATCTGCACTCTTACTACAACTTCATGGTGGAAGAAAAAGACAACCACCCGATGCTGCATTTGAAAAACTATGATGGCATCTCTGAAGAAAGGGCACAGGCGATCGCATGGATCGAATTAGGGGAATATCTCTGTGGACTGGTTGCCCAAACGCAGCAGCAACTTGTCTTGAATCAAGCCGAACTTTCCACTCATCCGAATGGTAAAGCCGTCTCTGAACTGGGCATGACGGCTTACGTGGGTCAACCGTTAATTGCTCAAGGGCAGTTATTAGGAACGCTCTCATTTGCCAGTCTGACTCGGACGCACTTCACGCCTGCAGAAATCGAGCTGCTGGGATCTACCTGTGACCAGATCGCGATCGCCCTGGAACGGGCAAACCTGAACGATTCACTCCAGCAGCAAGCGGAACAGCTAAGACAGGCAAATCGGATCAAGGATGAGTTTTTAGCGGTACTGTCCCATGAATTGCGATCGCCCCTCAATCCGATCCTGGGGTGGACAAAGCTGCTGCAAACTGGCAAGCTGGATGCGGCCAAAACTGCACAGGCGTTAGCGACGATCGAACGCAATGCCAAGCTGCAAACTGAATTGATTGAAGATTTGCTTGATGTCTCGAAAATTCTCCAAGGCAAGCTCAGTCTTAATATTCGTCCAGTCGATTTAGCTTTAACTGTGGAATCGGCGATCGAAACTGTCAATTTGGCTGCTGTTGCCAAATCCATTGATATTCGGACTGTGTTAGATCCTCAGATTGGACAAATTTTGGGGGATTCGGGCCGTTTGCAGCAAGTTGTGTGGAATCTTGTTTCCAATGCAGTCAAATTCACCTCAGCCGGAGGGCGCGTTGAAGTGAATTTGACTCGTGTTGGCAATCACGCTCAAATTACGGTGGCGGATACAGGGATTGGCATCGCACGGGAGTTTTTACCCTACGTGTTTGATTACTTCCGGCAAAAAGATGGCGCTACAACCCGTAAGTTTGGTGGCTTGGGATTGGGGCTGGCGATCGTGCGGCATCTAGTCGAACTGCACGGCGGCACCGTTGGGGCCCAGAGCCAGGGTGAAGGGTTAGGAGCTACCTTTACCGTCAGACTGCCCCTATCAGGGAAGGTAAAGGGACAAGAAAACTCTCTGGCAAGACTTTCGGAACGATCGACTGCGGAGGAACCGTTATCCGGGATGCGGATAGTTGTGGTAGATGATGAGCCGGATATGCGAGAGTTGATTTCCTTTTTGCTAGAAGATGCAGGTGCAGAGGTTATGACTGTTGCTGTCCCTCAAGAAGTCCTCACAGCGTTGACTAATTTCCAGCCAGATGTCCTGTTGAGCGACATTGGAATGCCGGGGATGGATGGCTATATGCTGTTGCGGCAAGTGCGAGCTCTGCCGCCAGAACGGGGCGGGCAGATTCCCGCGATCGCCCTGACTGCCTATGCGGGGGAGTTTAATCAAAAGCAAGCTTTGCAAGCTGGATTTCACCGACATCTGGCAAAGCCGATCGAACCGGATAAATTAATTAAGACGATCGTCGCACTTGTTTGCAATAACACTCATGACCCCGCCAGCGATCGAGATTGAGCCGAAGGATCTCAAGCATATCGAACATCACCAAGCTTTTAAGTTGCTCTGGTTAGGCAGCGATATTTGTATTACAGGAGAATCTATCAATAAATCCGGTTTCTAGTTGAAAAGCGCGTAAGTCCTGATAATATAATCAATAATTTGGAGTTTCAAAAAAAATGATGGGAATTAACAAGCAGCAGCCTAGAATACATATAAAACCTTCAGTCATTAAAGCGATAGCTCTGTTCTTTCTGTGCTGCTTGTTAACTGCAAGTTGTGGACAGGGATCGCGCCGATCGGTGAATGCGAGCGGCGAAAATGCTAATAACCGCATTACTATTGGCACAACCTTGAAATTGCGGACGATCGACCCTGCGGATGGTTACGAAACCTTATCAGGACAATTGCTACGCAATTTGGGCGACACTCTCTACACTTACAAGTCAGGAACTACAGAGTTAATCCCCCACTTAGCGACAGCAATGCCAAAAGTTAGCCAAGACGGATTGACATATACAATCCCCTTGCGTCAAGGCGTTATTTTTCACGATGACACACCGTTTAACGCCGCAGCAATGGAATTTTCCTTGCAGCGGTTTATCAAAAATGGTGGCAGTCCGGCTATGTTGTTGAGCGATGCAGTAGAATCGGTAAAAGCCACGGGTGAATACGAATTAACTTTTCAACTCAAAAAGCCTTTTTCTGCTTTTCCTTCCCTGTTAACATTTTCCGGTATGTGTGCTGTTTCTCCAAAAGCATACGAGATTGGACAGGGTAAATTTAAACCCGATACGTTTGTGGGAACTGGACGTTACAAGCTGGCGAAGTACGGCAGCGATTCTGTCAAGTTTGACGTGTTTGAAAAGTATTGGGGGGAAAAGCCGGTCAATCAAGGAATTGACATTTTGTTGCTTTCTAGTTCCTCAAATTTGTTCAATACTTTTCAGACGGGTGCCGTTGATGTAGCTTATTTGTCTCTGGATGCAGACCAAGTTCAAAGCTTGGATGAGGGAGCAAAAAAAGGGAAATGGCAGGAAATCGCCGGGGAAAGCAGTACGGTTAATTACATAACGCTGAATACTAAGTCTAAACCGCTGGACAAGTTAGAAGTCAGACAGGCTATCGCAGCAGTGATGGATCGCCCGGTGATTAACGAGCGCGTACTGCGGGGACAAGCACAACCGCTTTACAGTCTGATTCCCACAAACTTCGACGTTCAAAAACCTGTTTTTAAAGAACTCTACGGTGATGCCAACACGACAAAAGCTAAGGAACTTTTAACGAAAGCGGGATACTCGGCCACCAATCCTTTCGTTCTGCCAATTTGGTATGCTTCATCTTCCACAAAACGAGCTTTAGTGGTGAGCATGATGGAGGCGCAAGCTAAACTCAAAATGGACGGGATAATGAAGGTAGAAATTAACAGCGTGGAATCTCCGACTTTGTTTCAAAACATAGAGAAGGGAATTTATCCTGCGGTTTTAGTGGATTGGTCCGCCGACTTTTTTGACGCTGACAATTACATCCATCCGTTTTTAGATTGTGCGACAGGTTCCGAGGCTGAGGGCTGCTCCAAGGGTCAAAGTCAAGGTCAGGGTTCGTTTTATTATAGCGATCGGGTAAATCAACTAATCGACAAGCAACGAAAAGAAGCAAATCCTGAAACCCGCAAAGCCCTGTTTGCCGAAATTCAAGACATACTGGGTCAAGATGTACCTTTTATCCCTCTTTGGCAGGATAAGGATTATACTTTTGCTCAGAACAGCATCACAGGCGTCCGTCTCGAACCGACGCAATCTTTTCCTTTTTGGTTCCTGAAAAAGCAATAATTCTTTACAAGAATTTCCCGCAGTTGAAACGTCAGTAATTATTGCATATTTTGTACACAATAGGGTGATGATTGTCACAGTTTATCAAAGAGACTGATCACCCTAACCTATTTAATAATGTGGGATATTATTAAAAGAGAGATATTGCTGAGGGTGGGTATATGAAACTTGGGATTTTAACAACAACAGGGCTGGTAATTGCGATGGGCTTAGCCTCGGGAGTAAAGGCAGAAAACGTATCCCACGTCAAGCAATTATTAGAAACTAAAAAATGTAACCAATGCGACTTGACAGGAGCGCAACTTGCTGGTATGAATCTGAGCGGGGCAGATTTGAGCGGTGCGAATCTCAGAGGTGCAAATTTGAACGGTGCAAATTTGGACGAAGCCAAACTGAATGAAGCAAATCTAAAACAAGCTAAATTGCAAGGTGCGAGTTTAATTGGGGCTAAAATGCACGGCGCTAATTTGGAGGGTGCTGATTTGAGCCGCGCTAATTTGAGTTTGGCGGGTTTAGTGATTGCTAGTTTGAAAAATACGAATCTCACCAGCGCTAATTTAATCGGTGCTAATTTAGAAAGCGCCAATTTGGCGGGTGCAAACCTGAGAAATGCTCGCCAGTCTATAGCGAATTTAGCGAATGTCAGCCTCAGAGGTGGCAGTTTGTCGGGAATAGACGTACAGGGAGTCAACTTGCGCGATGCAAATTTGACCAATGCAAATTTGAACGGTGCAAATTTGAACGGTTCGGACTTGACAGGTGCTAATTTAAAGAATGCCAATATGGCAAATGTAGATTTGAAAAACGCTTCTTTGCCGTAGGACGATCGCCACTTGCTATATCAAATTCTGGTGCTTAACAAGCTTAATATAATAAGGTAGGGGCAATTCTGAAATTGCCCCTACAGTTTTAATTGTAGGATTTATCTTGTTCCCGATCGCTGCGTAGGTCAATCGATTTTAGATTTTAGATTAAAGAATTGAAGCATTGACCCCACGGATAAATTCGGGGGCTGGTATCCTGGATGCTTCCGGTCATTGTTCGGTGTGCGAAGCTTTTCTTTTCCCTGGCGTCTGCGATTGCTTCATATTTGGATCTAGGATCAATCTGCCTCGTGAGCATCTTGGGCGAAGCGGATAATGTCATCATCGCCGAGGTATTCACCATTTTGGATTTCAATCATCACCAGAGGAATAACGCCTGGATTTTCTACGCGGTGAGCAGTATTCATCGGAACATAGGTTGACTGTTTCTGCATGAGAATTGTCTCTTTGTCGTCGCAGATAACTTTAGCGGTACCGGAGACAACAACCCAGTGCTCGCTGCGGTGATAGTGCATTTGGGTGCTGATGTGGTGCCCCGGCTTGACTTCAATGCGATTGATCTTATAACGATCGCCCGCGTCTATGACTGTAACTTGGCCCCAGTAGCGGGTTTGTGTGCGATCGTCAATTTTTTCTATTGTGTCCACTATTTCCACCATGCTGTTTATCTCGCTAACGGTGTCTGTAACAATATCTATAGTTCAAAGTATAGCAGGGATAGGGCAAGTGCGATCGATTTAAAGATTACTGAATTAATCGCCACTCGCGAGCATCAATAAATTGCGACAAATGCCCCACATTTGTTGTAGCAATTACCACATCATTGCCTTCAGTTGCCTCCAATATTGCTTGAGCAGCCAAAATCACATCGCCGTCAAGTGCATTGGCTTCTGCGGTTGGTCTTCCTCTCCTTCTCGAATCAGCCCACAACTGAGCGGCTAAAAGCATTACCTCTGTAGTCAAAGGACGGTATGTAAGGACTTTCTTGAATAGGTCAAGTTTTCTGATACCTCTCTCTTTTCCCGCTCGAATCAATTCTCGCCGCACCTCATAGTCAGCAATTTCAGGCAGGAGTACCATTTCGCCATTTTGTAGTAAGGAGTCTAGCCAAAGTTGGCATTCCAACCCACATTCCGCAGATGTGGGTGGAATTTTTTTATCAGTTGTGAAAAGTTGGAACCCCAAAGTTTTTCCGTTTAA